>JAAYIP010000246.1 GCA_012523435.1 Bacteroidales bacterium
ACGATGGTGGAGATGGGTTTTGCGAACTTCGATGCCTTCATGAATGAGAACCAGGTTTCTTCGAACCGATCAGCTTCGGAGATGGTTGCCCGGACGGGGCAGAAGATATCAGGAGCTGTGAATCAGTTTCTGAAAGATGTCGGGCAAGGTGATCAGGTGGCCAATTTCAAATGGGAGTTCAAGCTAGTTGCCGATCCAACACCGAATGCCTGGTGTATGCCGGGTGGGAAGGTCGTGGTTTATGAGGGATTATTGCCTATAACCCAGGATGAAAATGGCCTGGCTGTTGTGATTGGTCATGAGGTGGCTCACGCTGTTGCCCGTCACGGGAATGAGCGTATGAGTCATGGGTTAATGACTGAGTTAGGAGGAGTAGCGCTTACGGTTGCACTGCAATCAAAGCCTCAACAGACCCGGGATATCTTCCTCATGGCTTATGGGGTTGGGTCACAGGTGGGAGTATTATTACCGTATTCCCGGTTGCATGAGAAGGAAGCTGACCGCTTAGGTCTGATTTTTACTGCAATGGCCGGATATGATCCGAATTCTGCGATCAAGTTTTGGGAACGGATGTCGAAAGTTTCATCGGGCCAACAGCCACCTGAATGGCTGAGTACCCACCCGCTAAATGAAACGCGGATTGCTGAAATGAAGAAGAACCTCCCGGAGGCGATCAAGTATTATCAGAAGGTCAGGATTCATTAATCAATAGCCGGTTTTTACATCACCTGATAACCGATCCAGGATACGCCATAGGCCAGGATGGTTGTCAGGATAACCATCAGGATGCTCCATTTCCAGCTTCCAGATTCACGCCGTATGGCTATCAGTACTGCTATGCAGGGTACGTATATCAGCACAAAGAGCATAAATGCCATGGCGGCTTTCGGGGTATAAACGGGTTGTCCAGCCAGTTTTCCTGAGGAGTGTTTTGATGCCATCATGCGTTCTTGCATCGAGGAGTTGGCGTTTTCATCTTGGTAGAGAACCCCTAATGTGCTTACAACTACCTCTTTGGCGGTAACTCCAGAGAGGAGGGCTACCGACATTTTCCAGTCGAACCCCATTGGGGCTAAGACAGGCTCCATAAAATGACCAATGTGGCCAATGGCTGAAGCTTCCAGTTGTTCCGATTTACTGCCTTCGGTGCGGGGAAAATAACCTAATGCCCAGATGATGATGGAAGCGATCAGGATAACTCCTCCCATTTTACGAAGGTACATCTGGCTTCTAAACCACATGTGTTTTAGGATAGCTTTGCCGGTAGGGATCCGGTAAGGAGGCAACTCCATGACAAAGGGCGTCTCTTTTTTTCGGAAAATTGTGCTTTTAAAGACCAATGCCAGCAAGATGGAGAGGACAATACCAGTCAGGTAGAGCAGGAAGATCGTGTTGCCTGCCTGCCCGGGAAAGACCAGCCCGGCAACCAGAATGTACACCGGAAGCCTCGCGCTGCACGACATGAGTGGGATGATCAGCATGGTAATCAGCCGATCGCCCCGATTCTCAATGGTTCTGGTTGCCAGGATGGCTGGCACATTACATCCGAATCCCATGATGAGAGGGATGAATGATTTTCCATGAAGACCAATCAGATGCATCAGCTTGTCCATGATAAACGCTACCCTGGCCATATATCCGGTGTCTTCCATAAATGAGATGAACAAGAAGAGGATCAGGATATTAGGTAGAAAAACCAGCACCCCGCCAACTCCGCCGATGATACCATCCACCAGCAGGTCGCGGAGCATGCCCGGCGAGAGCCCATTGTAAACCCAGTTGGAGAGGGCTGATACCCCACTCTCAATCCAACTCACGGGATACTGTCCCAGATCAAAGGTTGACTTGAACATGACCCAGAGAAACAGCATAAATATTGGGAAGCCCAGCCATTTATGAGTAAGAATCCGATCGATCCGGGTTGTCTTGTTTTCAGGCTTGCCCTTGGATTCCGCTCGGGTAAAAGTCTCTTTCAGGGCTCCCGTAATAAATCCGAACCGAGAGTCTGAAATCAGGGTCTCTAAATCTTCGTGATGAAGACTCTCAATCCTGGCAATCTCCTGTTCTGCGAGATTGATGATCTCGTCCGGTTTTTCCAAATCACCCAGGAACTTCAGTACATCATTGTTTCTTTCCAGCAGCTTGATCGCTAAAAATCTGCTTGATAAGAGTCCATTGTATCCAGGTGTTTTCCAGATTCTATCCTGCAAGCGTTTAATTGAAGTTTCAATTTCCGGATTATAGGGAATGTGGATATGACGAACCGTTTGATCTCTAAGCTCATTGATCTCGATAACTTTGTTCAGTAGCTTATCGATGCCCTTACCAGTAGATCCAATGGTTGAAATGATCGGAATCCCTAAAAGTTTGCCTAAATAATTGTAATTCAGGCGATTACCAGATTCTTTGAACTCATCATACATGTTCAGAGCTATCACAACTGGCAAATCCATGTCGATCAACTGGGTGGTTAGATAAAGGTTGCGTTCCAGATTGGTAGCATCAACCACATTGATCACCACATCCGGTTGCTTGTCTGTTAAATGACGAATGACGTACAACTCTTCCGGACTGTAGCTGGTGAGCGAGTAGGTCCCGGGTAGATCGGTGAGTTTAAAGTGATAATTTTTGAAAAACAGTTTCGCTACCTTTGAATCGACCGTAACACCAGAATAGTTTCCAGTGTGTTCTCTGGAATTACTGGCAAAATTAAAAATCGAGGTCTTACCGCAGTTGGGATTTCCGACCAGGGCAACTTCAATTGTGGGAGGGTTTCGTCTGAATCTATCACCGAAATCTCTGAAATGATCACGTTGCCAATATGCACCTGGATCGGAGTTAAATCTGGCTATCCGTCGATGAAAACGCCTCCCAAAGCCATGACGCCGATGCCGAAAATGGCAAGCCATACCTACATCTTCGGAAACCTCAGCTGCCATCGGGTTTAATACGAATTCTTCGAGCATGACATCGATCTGCCTGGCCTCAGATCGTCGTAGTGATACATTTGAGTCAAGTATCCGAAACTCAACCGGATCTCGTAAAGGTGCAGATTTGATGACCTCAACCTTTTTGCCTGGAATAAATCCCATCTCCAAAAGCCGTTTGCGAAAAACACCTCGGCCTTTCACCTTGAGAATAATTCCTCGTTGACCCGGTAAAAGCTCTTCTAAATTCATAATGTGCGGCAAAGGTATTCAAAATCTTATTTGGATTGATTCTAAAGAAAAAGATTAGACTGATACATTATCTTCGTGAGTTGATTCGGACGAGTGAATTGATATGGTGTCTTTTTATAATAAATTGAAAATCAAGATATTCTTTTTTGCTTTGATTGTGCTTCCGGCCGTCATTCTCGTGAGCTGTCGAAATACAGGAGCATCCAGCAGTCAGAAAAGCATAAAAAAGTCAACCGTTTCAGCGGAAAATCAGTATGCCCGCTGTTTCAGCCTCGAAGAAAAGGAGGGTGGGTATCTGTTATCCCTGACAGATCCGTGGAGAGAAGGTCGGGTTTTGGAGCAATATTGGTTGCAGGAAGAGGATCAAGCGTATAAGAACCCAGAGGAGGTCATCACGATTAAGGTTCCGGTTGAAACCATCGTTGCCTCCTCTACCACCCATGCCGGGTTTATGACACATCTGGATGCTGACGACCTGTTGATGGGAATGAATAATCCCGAAAGACTCTATGATTCAGTTCTTTATGATAGATATCTAAGTGGCGAGCTTTTAAAAATGGGACGTGATCTAGAGTATAACCTGGAGTATTTAATATCGGCACATCCATCGGTAATTCTTCAGACCGGGATTGATGGCCAGTTTAAGCCCGACAACCGTCTTTTAGAGTCGGGGATACCAGTTTTGTACATTCTGGAATGGATGGAGTCCACCCCGCTGGGAAGGGCAGAATGGATCAAAGTTTTTGGGGTGTTGACTGGTCGCGGGGCGTTGGCCGATTCCTTGTTTGCGCAGATTGAGGATAGTTATCTGTCGCTTTGTGCGAAGGTTGATTCGAATGCGCCGCGACGAAAGGTATTTACTGGTACAGATTTTAAGGGGACTTGGTATGTTCCCGGTGGTCGGAATTATCTGGCTAACTTCTTCCAGGATGCCGGTCTGGAGTATCCCTGGGC
>JAAYIP010000247.1 GCA_012523435.1 Bacteroidales bacterium
CCTGATTTACCTGATAGCCGATGTTGGAAGCATCGGAGGAGGCTATCTTTCTGGCTTTTTCATTCGGCGCGGATGGTCTCTGAATAAAGCACGGAAAATCACGCTGTTGATTTGTGCGCTGCTGGTTATGCCGGTAACACTGGCACCCCTGGTGTCTAATCAATGGGTTGCCGTGCTACTGATCGCTCTGGCCGCTGGGGCACATCAGGCTTGGTCGGCTAATGTGTTTACCCTGGTGGGTGATGTATTTCCCAAGCAGGCTGTAGGATCTGTCGTGGGTATCGGGGGAATGGTGGGAGCGGTATCCAGCATCGTTGCCAACCTGGCTTTGGGCAGGGTGCTCACCGATGCTGGACCGCATGGATATGTTTACGCTTTTCTGGTGGCAGGCCTGTTGTACCTCCTGGTACTCGGCGCCGTCCACCTCATCATGCCGAAAATGCTTCCGGCAAAAATCCGAAGCTAAACGATGATCTAAAACCTGAATGTAATGCCAGCTTTCCCACCAGTCAGCGTCCCACCGCCAACTTCAACATTGAAAGCCATTTTATCGTTGATGTAATAACGACCTCCAATCTGTAATCCGGCACCTAAATAAAAACTGGGTGAGCTGTAATGATAAAGACTGATGAACGGCCCTATACTGATACCACCATAAAGGTCAAATTTTTCGGGCAGCTCAAGCAGACGATTAACATGATAGTTCGCATTCACCAATCCGCCAATACGGGTGTAATGGTTAAACCCAAACCGGAATGATGCTTCCAAACCTACAGTAATGTCCTGATTGACCCAGTAATCTGCTCCAAGATAAACCGGGAAACCCCATGTTGATAACCCAACACCTGCATTCACTTGCAGCCTGCTTTTATCAACCTGCTGTCCAAAAGATAAAAGTGCAACGCTCAACACACAAACAGTTACTACTAACTTCTTCATATTTAATTGGTTTTATGGCCCTACTCGTATGGCTTTTCGGTTCCGCCCCGTTTTTTTGTGGTTTCTGGACTCCATCATGACCATTCAAAAATAATATTTCATGCGTTAATTCGACTTTTTAAGAGCGAAAAATATCGTACTAAGGTCACTTCTCGACCGGGAGACTCAGGATTAATCGGCTGTATGTTTCTTCTGATTCAGGGAATGATACCTGATGTTCCTCTATTCCTTCAGGCCTCAGAATACGGATTTTCCCTTCTGTTCCGCTGATTCCTTCCAGCACAATTTGATAATCAGAACCAACCTTCATCTCGCTGATGATCTTCAATCCGGTGGAGGCATCTCCGGGCTTGGGATGGTGAATCTGTGGCAGAACACTGACCCCACCTGTATGGAAAATCTCCAAATTGATGGTCGAATCCAGGTCGTCAACCCAGTTGACACCTCTCCCCCAAAGAACATAGTTTAACTGGCTCACTGGGTTACCATTTGCAATAACACGACTGACTTTAGCTCCTCTGAGCAACGGTATATAGAGACTGGTTTTCAGCTTGTTCCCGCCTTCGCTCACCTTATCCGAATCGGTCCGGGTAACCGACACCAGGGTACGATCAGGTCGGCGGTTCATTTCCAACCGGAAAATGTGGTCTCCCACCCGAATATTTTCAACCTTGACCGTATCCCAATCCAGAGGAAAGTTAAGGCGCAGGGCTACTTCATCATTCATAGCATCCGGTTTTAATCCCAGCATTCCATCGATGGCCGGCTGTAGGACCATCGTTTCACTCCAGCACTGATGACGGCAAACGCCAAAGTATTTGAATTCTGTCCCATGAAGAACCTCCTCCACATATCCCAGCGACCAGTGCTTGTAAATCAGCAGGTTACTCATCATTTTTGAATAACCCTGATTAAAGTAACCAGTCGCATAATCACCTAACGCAGCCCATCCGGTGAAAAGTGGCCAGACACTACCGGTATGATATCCTCCGGGTGCGAAAAAGGATGCTTTGTCGCTCACGATCCTCGTTCCCCAATCAGTCGTGAAATGACAGGAGGCCAGCTGATCAGCTACGCTTGCTGCTCTCTTCGGATCACGGATTTGGCCCCAGTGTAAGGGGATTGCGGTCATGACGGATGGCTCATCCAAGTAAGTCCCATCTTTGAACTTTCCATGATTAAAAAATCCGGTTTCCGGATTCCAGAAATCTTCATTCAGGGCATTTAAAACAATTCCGGCCTCCTCCTGATAGTATCCGGAAAGGTCCTTAAGATTCAGATGATGAGCCATATAGGATGCCTGGGCCAACGCTTCAGCCCAGCACGAGACCATATACTGCGTGGTGTGGGTAACATATAGTGATCCGCCCTCTTCCCAACCATGACCCTGCTGGGTATTTTCAATCAGATGATCACCATCGGTATCGGTGCTGAAGCAGAAATCAATAGCTTTCCGGATGGCTGGCCACTCTTTCCGTATGAAATCTAGATCGCCTGTTTGCTGTAAATACTTGCCAGCTAGCACGATATAGAGAGGAGTTGCATCTGCAGCATCGTAATGAGCGATACCTGAGGTAGTGAGCTCATGGTAAATCTTTCCTGAGATATCCTGATAACGTGCAAAGAGCTCCAAGATGGTCCTGACGCGGTCGAAATCTCCATAACCCAGCATAGCAAAGGCACTCCACACCGCATCCCGGCCAAAGTACCAGGCATATCCGGGGCGGCCGTTGACTTTCTGAGCTCCATCCCATCCAAAGGCGGTAGTGGCATAACCAGCTACCAAAGATCGCCCCACACCCGGGGTATTAACGATGAAACGATCGGTCCCGACCAATGCCCAGCGGTATCCTTTGTTAAACTCCTCATCGACACCGGTGATCGCAAGCTTGCCATTAAACAGAGAAGAAGCATAGTCGCGGGCAGCAACATAAACTTTAAAGGCATCCATCGAAGCCCGGCGATAAGCTGAAACAGCTTCAGCGACTCCCGTAGCTGAGGTTCCCACCACCACATCAGCCGCTGTACCAGGCGACAAACTGATACCTAAGTTCAGGAAAGCCATGAGGCCTTCGTCAGGTTGCGCTGTGCGATTCCTGACTGGCACATTAGCACCAACCACTACGGCAAACTCCTCGCTCTTGTCGCGGATCATCCAGCCATTCAGCCGATCATCCCATTGGTAGAGGATGGCTCCGGTGACTCGCTCCGAATAGGGCCACATCAAACGGAGGTTGCTTTTAAAGCTGATATCCAGGTCGATAGGTTTACTTCCTGCATATTCATAATGAATTACCGCATTACCATCGGTTGGATGAACCGTGATAACCTCATTCAGTTCTCCTCCAAACACATCATAGGATCTAACAAATGCTTCCGGCCTCATGCTGATCTCTGCGGTGAGATCGGACAATGGAACTTTTTTTGTTTCGCCTGCAACACGGACGGTTGCCTGATAATCCCGGAGGGCCATCACCGGGTGGGCCCAGATCTCATCAATACCGGCAGGTTCTTTACCCAAGATGACCATTCGTTCACCAGCGACGTCCCACATATTCTTTTCAGCAGCCACGGCAGTTAGCGTTAGGTCCGTTTCCGGGAGCTCCCAAAGCTGTGGTTTTTGGGTAATCATGTTACCAGCCTCAACTGTAACTGGCTCCTCCGCTACACGTGTTGGTGAAAAATCCCAGTAGCGCACCGGAGATTCTGCCGGACGACCGCTCAGATAATCCAGTACATTATTTGTAAATCGCTCTAAATGAGCCCGATTAAAGTTTTGCTGATTGTAATACAGATAGGCCCCAATAGCCAGGATCTTTCCTTTGCCTAAGTCATATTCTGTCATTAGCCGGGTCTGCTCATGAAGAAAAATATAAGCCCAATCGACAGCAACAACTTTCCCAGAGGGCAGTTGGTCGCCCATCCATCCGATCCGCCGCACGAGAACATCTTCCTTGGGGCCATA
>JAAYIP010000248.1 GCA_012523435.1 Bacteroidales bacterium
TGCCTTTATAGTCCGCACTGGAAACTGTTTTGTAATGACCGGTTTTTGCGTCATACGCTTCCATCTCAAATTCAGGCATCTCTTGTCTAACCATGGTTGCACTCATTGATTTTTCCTCCGTTTTAAGATTCTCAGCTTGGTTTTCTTGGTGCTTCTTCTTTTTTAAAGGTTTTACACCATTTACACATGCCATAACTAATTAATTTATAGGTTATTAATGTTGTTTGTAATATTTATTTGCAGGTTATCAGACTACTTATCATGAGAAAAAAACCTACTTAAGAATCATTCATAAGTAGGTATGGTTGAAATTAGAAAACAATTTGCAGAATACCAAATCTGAAGATGAGGTTTGATCGGATTGGCAATGACTCCACTTTTAAGACTCAACTTCTCCGGAAAAAGAGTCGAACTAATAGGGGGTGCCTACGTCACAGTCATTATTGTTGGTGTCAATAGAGCTAGTTTCACTCGTAGCGATAATAGTTACCCTCCTTAAAACTTTTCTGATCAATCAATGCCGTAAAGGTTTTAAATTCACCCTTTACGTTGCTGATCATGAGGTGTTTAACTTTAAGCGTAAGCTCGCGGTGCGTGGGATCAAGCACCCATTAATGCTCCTACTGCTTCCTTAGATAAGCCCGGATCTCATAACGCATCAAGTACTCAGTAGGATCAACATAGTTGCCGTATGGATCCTCTTCCCGCTCGGAATAATAGCTAAAATCGGCCATCCACTCCTGCGTGGTGGAACTGCCCTGAATCACTTCCCAGGCAATCGCAATGTTATCACTCGTGACAGAATCCGATAAGGTCAGGAAATTCATGATCACCTTGTCATCGCTTTCAAACCAGTCGAAACTACCGCTCTCAGTGACGTTGGTCTCAACACTGGTGATGCTGTACGAGCCAGACCCGTTTCGGTTAAAAGTCAGGGTGCCAGGAGCAGTCTCTTCTGTCTGTTCCTGCAAGATTTCTGACTGGAAAGTGGACATTTTCATCGATGTGATGTCCCACGTGCCAACAAGTTCCGAACTCCCACCACCACCACCACCTAAATTATCCAGATCCAGTTCAATGTAATCGGAGCAGGAGGTAGCCCCAAGAATCAGGCCTACGATGAGGACCAGTTTTGCTAGTGTTTTCATAGTTTTTCGACTCAGAGATTTGAGACAAATTTACTTGTTTTTTAATCCATTATTGATCACAAAAAGTGGATTAATTGCGATAATCAATACTTTTTCCCAAGGAGTATAACCTCCTTTCCGTAAATGAAGGGTCAGCCGATGAATGGCCTCGCCTATAACAATGCCGGCCAATGGAGTGACAATCAGGTCGTTAATCGATGGTTGCTCAAAGCCAGCCTCCAGAAAGTATTCCCACATGAGGGTCTGACCAATACACATCCCGGCCGAAGTTAAAAGACTACAACCCTGACTCCTTACTGAATTATAGTACCAGGCTCCCATGTAAGGATGACCGAGATAGTTGATGACCCAATGATCCTGATCCCATACCGGCGGTGAACTATACGCACGCTTCAGATTTGCTCCCCAGCTGTTCAACGGCTTGCCATGCCATCCACTAAAATCGGTGGGTGACAATAAAAGAATTCCTGTGCTTGCTGCTTGGATACCAAGTGATTCAAGCGATCCATACAAGAGTTTCTGATAGACTGGCCGATCACGCCCCAGCCAGTTCTGACCTGCGGTTGGCTCAAAGCCAATCAGACTGAATACGATTAAAAGGGTCAGTATTCTCTTCATTATTCTATTACTAAAGTGTCCAGTACGGTGCTGTAACATCCCCAACCTCCGATGGCTTCCCCTTCTAAATTGCTGAATGCCTCAAAATGAATGGCAAAAGGGTTTATCATGTTGGATGCTTCATACTTGGCATTATTGATCACTTCGTAAAAGGTCGGAGATAAATGTGCCAACTTGATAACCACGGTCTCGCCGCGCCGGAAAAAGGAGGTGTCGGGCCTCGATAATAGGCCGGCTTTGCGCATCAACGGTATCGAGAAGCTCGTTCCATTGAAATAGAAGTCGTTCAGAATATCCTGATTAACCTCCTGGAAAATGGAATCCTGACCAACGCGCTTGGCCCAAATCCGATAATAGTTGTTCTCAGCCGGAGGATCCGCAATGCTGAGATTCACATATCCCAGGGAGTCTTCACCAGGCTCCAGACTGAACCACAGCTTCTCCATATAGATCGCTTTTGCCATGGTGTCAGTTGCTGTAATTGCTTGATTGTCAATCTTAACCTCCAAGGTGTATATCTTCCCGACTTCTCCCTTCAGTCGCGAGCCACGATAAACCGGGATTTTCGGAAGAATCTCATCTTTAACCAGAAATAGTTGCTCCTGCTGATCCCCGCAGTGCAAATGAACTTCGGCATTGGTTACCACCAGGTTGAGGAGTTCAGTCGAATAGATCCGGTCAAATATTGGCACCGACCTTGTAATCAGCACCCGGGCCGTCTGTCCGGTTTCAATGCTCCCCTCAATCACCAGCTTCTCTTCTTCCGGCAACGGCAATAGGTCAACATCCCTAAAACAGGAGGCCAGCAAAACCAAGACCGATATCCCCAGCACCAGCCTAAAAACGGCCAGTCCAGCTGAATGAGGGGATGAGCGGTAATAGTGACAGGCTTCTCGCCCGCGTTCCAAATTCTCCGTTGTCATTGATCCAGTTGGTGTCAAAATAGATGAAAAATGGATTCATCCGATTATAAAGATTGTAAATAGAAAAAGTCCAGGTCGATTGAATCTTCCTCTTCTTCTTTGGATAAATTTTCGTTGAAAAGTCCAGCCGATGATAGGGCGCCATCCGGAAATTGTTGCGCTCACCATAGTGGTTCACCACGTTCCCATCAAAATAGTAGAAGCTGCCCGGCAAACTAACAGCCTGACCGGTTGCGTAGAGATAATTGATAGTTAAATCGATGTATTCACTTGCTTGCCAGGTGATTACGGCGTTAAGGTCGTGCCTTCGATCATGTTTGGGGTAAAATCTCTTTCCGCCATTAATCTCATCAAATTGCCGGGTAGTGACCGACCAGGTATAGCCCAGCCATCCGGAAAGCCTGCCCTTTTTCTTACGGATCATGAATTCCAGTCCGTAGGCTGTTCCCTGACCAATGGTCATGTGCATATCGAGGTTATATTTCAGGAGATCCAGGGTAGAAATTCCCTCTTTGAATTCAACCTGATTCTTCATATCCCGATAAAACCCTTCGGCGTGAGCTTCCCACAGCCCATCAGCGAAAGCATGAAACACGCCCAGACTGATGTTGGTGCCGAGCTGGGGCGGAGTTCGGGAAGTAGCGGGCGTCCAGATATCAGCGGGTAGGGTAGCGGTGGATATGGGAACCATGTGAAGGGTCTGGCTATGCCGGCTGAAGGCCGCTTTGATGGTTGTTAACCGACTGATATCAAACGAAGATGTCAGTCGGGGTTCAAGCATTAGGTGCGAAGAAACGAGCTCGTTGAGTGAGTAAAGTGTGCTGTCGATGGCCTTTTGACCGGGAATGCCGGCTTCGTACTGGATATAAGGGCCATGGTGCAGGTATAACGGAACCCTTACCCCAGCTTCCAACTGCCAGCGCGACGAAGGTTTGTACTGAAAATTGGCAAAGGCTGTCGATTGAAAGGTGTACACCGGTTCACTATATCCAATTTCATTGGTCGATTCAACGGTTTCAATACCAGCGCGATACGGACTAAAGCGCTTCTCTTCCAACGAGAGTCCTATTACCCACTGGCTCTTCTCAGAATGAAAATACTGCCACTCACTTTTGGCCGTTAAACAACTCATGGCAGTCTGTAATGATACGCGAAAGGGATGCTGGGCGAACTCGAGATCCAGAAATGAGTTGCTTACATGCAGGGAGCTGATCAGGATACTTTTCGGATTGATCCGGTACCAATGGTTCACTCCCAATAACCTATTGCCCCAGCTGATCCCGGCATCCATCCCGAAATCCTGATCGGAGAGCCGACCCTGGTCGGCTCCATTGTACCAGGTGACCCACAGCCTGCTTCTGTTGCTTATGTTCCAGTTGAGGCGAAAGTTCAGATCCCCGAAAAAATAGCCTGAGCCCTTGAAGGGCGTCTTTCGTAAAAATGGTTGAGTCAGCCAGTCAATCTGCGATCGTCTTCCAGCTAGCAGGACAGACACCTTCTCCTCTACCACCGGGGTTTCCAGCGTCACCCTTGTGAGAAGAATTCCTGTGGTCACTTCGGCATGTGTCCGGTAGAAGTCAGGGGCCCGGGTCTGAATATCCACTACTGAAGCCAGACGGTTGCCATAGGTTGCTGGAATGGCTGATTTATAGAGGTTAACACTTCTGATAATGGAAGGATTAACCACTGAGAAAACGCCCAGTAGATGTGCTGGATTATAAATTACCCCACCATCCAGCAGAATCAGGTTTTGATCTGCGGATCCTCCTCTAACATACAGATAACCATCCCCTTCTGCCACAGATTGTACTCCCGGCAGCAAGCGGATACTTCCCACTGGATCGGGCTCGGACATGATGGAGGGTAACTTCTGCAACCCCTCGGCGCTCAGCTGGATCTGACCCGGACGTGTACTCCTCAGCTCCAGATTCGCTGGCACTCCTCTGATGATCGCCGGCTGAATCCTGATCTGGTCAGGGGCAAGCCTGATGTTCAGACTGAGTCCTGCTGTTACTCTGACAGTAGTTTCGAAGTGCTTATATCCCAGATGGTTGAAATTTACGCTGACCTCTTCCTGCTCGGGGTGCAGAATGAAAAACCCATGCGCATCGCAAATTGTTCCCTGCCTGGTCTCCGCAATCCAGATGGTGGTTCCTGGTAAAACATCACCCGTTAGGCTGTCGGTGACAATTCCCGACAAGGTTCTCTGCTGACCATGAACCGATGGGCTCAGGAGGAGAAAGATGAAGAACCAGGGGAAAGCGATTCTCATGGCAGTATCTACGGCGTTACCGGCTGCAACCAGGCCATCTCCTGATCCCCCTCAGCAAATGGGTTATCCTTGATTTTGCTGGATATCACCCGGGCACGGACAAATAACTCCTTGCCAGTCAGGCGGTAAGCGGCCTCTGCTCCATCAACCCGTTTGAGTACCTCCGGTTCATCGCTACCTTCCAGCCAACCAACGAATTCAGTGGTGTACTCAACACCCTCTTCCGGATTGACCCAGAGTTGGATCCGTTTATGATCAGCTTTAAAATTCACTAACTCCACACCGGTAGAGCAGTAGTAGTTGGCATTAACCATAGCCTCATACAATGTATTCACCGCGAGATCGCCCGTGCGGACCATTACCCAGCCCCGACCGGGGTTGGCGCGACCCACCTTATACGTGTCGTAATGATGAGCATCATCGGTTGCCACACCCAACAAGAGGGGCTCATCGTTGTCGATCCTCCATTTATTAGCCTGATCCCACATCTCCTCAGTGCTTGGCCTGATCGAGTCGCCATAGTTACGAACGCCCGGATGCCCATTAAATACTTCAAAAAAGCGGGCTCCCGATTTGGCCAGATCGGTCCATTTCAAGGCCCAACCAAAGTTCGGATGGTTGATAATCACCCACTCCGGTGTGCCACTCTCTTTGAGCGCTTCGCGTATCGCCTTGACATTATTGATGACACACTCTTCTACTGTGGCACCTTTGGCCGGAGGTACCATTTTTTTAAGATTGATTCCGTTAAGGTGGACCGGCTTGCGCTCTGCAGCATCGGAGATCTCCTCCCCATGAATCAATAAAAACTTTCCAGGCTCCTCAAAATCAGACCGATATGATTCAAGCTCCTGCAGCACGATACCCTCCTCACCGCGAACATTCACAATTTTTTCTCCCTCTTGTAAAATATTATGATCGGTTACCGCCAGAAAATGATACCCCTGATCTTTATACCAAGCAGCTACCTCGCCGGGGAAGCCGTTGCCATCGCTCCAATAGGAGTGGGTATGCAGATTGCCTTTGTAAAAGATGGCAGACTCCGGAACCCGATCACAGCCGAATGAGGTAACTATCAGTAATAGAGTACTTAAGATAAAGGAATGAACTTTCATGATACGATAGGTTTTGATAAACAGGCAACCAAGTTACCCAAAATCCCTCTAGTGCCCGCCATTCACCGGTAAAAACTCCGCCATTCACCGATTCGCTATTCCTAACCCTCCATCCCTCCCATACCTTTGCCTCACACCTCACACCTCACACCCCACA
>JAAYIP010000249.1 GCA_012523435.1 Bacteroidales bacterium
GGAATGCCACCGGAATACCATCAGTATAGCGATCACGTCGAATTGGTCAACTGGGATAAAATGCTAAAAATCATTCAATTAGGATACCTTAGCATTTTTGAATTAGCCAATATGGACTGGGAATAAAAACGGGTTTTCACGTCACCAAAGAGGTTGCCAGAATCTGGCAGCCTCTTTTTTTTGATCAGCATAAACCTTTTAGTAAAAACAATGTTTAAGTACCAAACTAAAGAATTAAACAATGAAAACGCGCTTACTGATCTTCCTACTACCAGCGGTTCTGTTGATTACGGGAGTAGCCTGCTCTCAGCAGAAGAAGCTTGGAGAATCAGAATCCCAAATCGAAACCATTATTCTTGATGGCCCGGTCGGACAACAATCGCTGCAAATCAATCTCGAGAAAGGTCGGTATCACAACCACCCCACCTTCGCCCTCTGGATTGAAAGTCTGGATGGCACCTATATTAAAACCCTCTATGTGACCCGCATGCTGGGTACCGGGATTTACGGTCATGGTGCTATCAACCAGGAGTAATGGGATACAAAACCTGGTCCACAGCAGCGTCCGGCAACCCTACCCTACTGGCTCCATAAGCGCTCCGCCGCACTAAATGTGCCATTGCTCCCATCAACGGAAAACCCCGTGACCGATGCCACAATAGGGGCAACACCGGCTGGCGCCTTCCGCATGGAATCAGGACTGCCTGCTACCCTTGACGGTCCCTTTCGGATATTGATGGAAATCAATCAACCATGGGATTGGAACGAATTCTGGACCAACGCCTTATACGATGATCCCGACTATCGAACTTCCTGCCAACCCTCACTGGTTTATGCCGGGATGTTGGATCCGGCTCAATCCGGTGAAACCATCTTTCTGAATCCGATTGGCCATGGTCATTTTGCAGGCTGGGATGGACGGTTATATACCGACCTGAGAAGCATCACCACCGCTAAAGATATTATCGATTTCATTTCTGTCAAACTCATTGAAAATCAGAAATAAAGATATGAAAACCTTCTTGGAAATTCCATCCCTCGCCTATCTGGTCTTTCTTTTCCTTATTGCTGGGCAACCACTGTTGGGTCAAAATTCTTCCAAAATTGAAGGGAAAGTACTGGATGCCCTCAGCAATGAGCCGTTACCATTTGTCAATATTATCCTCAAGGGTACGAATATTGGTACAACCAGCGACCTGGATGGGAACTTCCGTTTCACCGGTCTAGCTCCCGGGTTTGTGACTCTCCAATCAACCTTTGTCGGTTACGAAATGGGCCTTTCACCTGAGATTCAACTCACTAACGCCAACACTTCCTATGTTGAGATCAAAATGACCTCCCGCGATACAGAAATTCAGGAGGTGGTCATCAAGGCATCCCCTTTCCGGAGAACCGAGGAGAGCCCGGTTTCACTAACGCGGATAGGAGTGAGCGAGATTGAGACCAACCCTGGCAGTAATCGGGATATTTCTAAGGTGATTCGATCATTCCCTGGGGTAGGATCAGGGGCGTCCTTTCGCAGTGACATCATTGTTCGTGGTGGTGGTCCGAGCGAGAGCCGTTTTTATCTCGATGGTATGGAGATACCTAACATCAACCATTTTGCCACACAAGGATCATCCGGAGGTCCAGCTGGAATTTTAAATGCTGATCTGCTTAGCGGAGTGAATTTCTATTCTGGAGCCTTTCCGGCTAACCGGGGCAATGCCCTCAGCGGAGTATTTGAATTTACCCAGACAGATGGCAATCCTGATAAATTCAGGTTGCGCGGAACCCTAGGTGCCTCTGAACTAAGCCTGACGGTTGACGGTCCGATCGGAAACAACTCAACGCTGATATTCTCTGCTAGAAGAAGCTACCTGAAATTCCTCTTCAGTCTGATTGAACTCCCGTTTCTGCCGACCTTCACAGATTATCAGATGAAGTACAAAATCAAGCTGTCGCCTAAAGATGAGCTCTCAATCATCTCCATCGGTGCCTTGGATGAGTTTGCGCTTAATCTCAATATCAAAGATCCTAGTGCCATGCAGGAATACATCCTCACTAACATCCCGGTGAACGAGCAATGGAGCTATGCAATTGGCGCTGTGTACAAACATTTTCGCCAGAATTCCTTCCAGACCATCGTTCTGAGCAGAAATATGTTGAATAATGCTTCGTACAAGTATCCTGATAACGATGAGAGTAAGCCCAAATCCCTGGATTACAATTCGCAGGAGATCGAGAACAAATTCCGTTTTGAGAACAACACCCGCTTGGGAGAGTTCAAATTGATTTACGGACTCTCAGGCGAATATGCCAAATACAATAATCAAACGCAGCAACAAATCTTTGTCGGGGGAATGCTTCGGGAAATCAGTTATGATTCTGATATTGACCTGTTTAAGTGGGGTGCCTTTGGCCAGGTGAGCAAGAGCTTCTTCAATTCCCGTCTGACTGGATCATTCGGACTCCGGATGGATGCTAACGATTACTCGAAAAGCATGTCGAACATGCTGGAGCAAACCTCACCTAGGTTTTCATTATCGTACGCCCTCTCCGATCAGTGGACCATCAACGCTAATACTGGCCGATATTTTCAACTACCGGTCTATACCACGCTTGGCTATGAAAATCGCGATGGTGTACTGATCAATCGTGAAAATGACCTGAAATATATTCGCTCCGACCATTTCATTGCTGGCATTCAGTATCAACCAAAAGATTATCTACTTACTTCATTAGAAGGTTTTTATAAAACCTATAACAACTATCCGTTTTCTGTTCGCGACTCACTCAGTCTGGCTACCAAAGGAGCTGATTTTGGGGTGATAGGTGATGAAGAGGTACGATCAACTGGTGCTGGTCGTTCCTTCGGGTTTGAAATCCTTAACCGCACCAAATTAGAGGAGAGCTTAAAGCTCAATATAATCTTCTCTTACACCTTTGTAATCAGCCAGTTTGAAGATTTGGAAGGGGATTACATTTCCACTAATTGGGACAACAAGCACATTTTAAATGTGACTGTTTTCAAAGGGTTTGCCCGAAACTGGAGTGCCGGATTAAAATGGCGGTTTTTGGGTGGCACCCCTTATACACCCTACGATTTGGATAACTCCTCGTACAAGACAGCCTGGGATGCAACGGGACGTGCCCTGCTCGATTACAGTCAGCTAAATTCGCTGAGGCTGGCTCCGTTTCATCAGCTCGATCTGAGAGTTGATAAGCGATTCTACTTCGAAAACTGGTCGCTCATGGCCTATATCGATATCCAGAATGCCTACAACTTTAAGGGAGAACAGCCGGATTACATCATTCGTGATAAGGATGAAAACGGCAATTACATCCTGCTTGATGGCGGGTTGCGTTACCAGCTAAGTCGTGTCAGCAGTCTTGCCGGAACCGTTTTACCTTCGATCGGGATCATGATCCAGTTCTAACAAATCAGATCACTCAACGGGTTCTACCCGGAGGGTCCGGATCCCAAAAACGGGACCGGCCATGTGACCGAAGAAAGAGTTAAACTTGACCGTAATCTGGGTTCTATTGCGGGTTAATTCTTGTGGGATTGGGTAATCCTTGTTAACCCAATGTCCATCACGGATGTTGGAGATATTCTCTTCTGCAATGCGTTGACCATCAACCAGAATCTCAAAAGTTTTATTCCCCGGGAATCCACCCCAGTACTCCACGTGAAGCACCACCGGTTCGTCGGGGAGTACTTTCATATCGAAGGAGAACCAGCCACTTCTAGCTTCACGGTTTTTTCGGTCATGAAACTCTCCCGGCGTGGTGTTGACCCCTTTGAAGTTATGATCCCGTTCGGGCTGCATTTCGCCTGGCTGGACAAAATCGATCGTCAAACGCTCCACTTGAGCTTTTCTGGCTAACTCTGCCTCATAGTCGGCCTGGCGCTGCTGCCAACTCTCTTCGTTGAAAATATCCCAGTAAATCGTGTATCGGATGTCGTGAGTCGCGTAGAAGGGGATCAGCTCAACATCTCGCGGTTGCCCTACTCCATTCATCATAAAGGTATTAGGCCGACCATCCAGTGGAACCAGCCAGTCGGCCGGATTCCTGCTCTCGGTCCGCAACACCGGAACGAAATCAAGCTGCTGGGCTGCAGGATCATCCAGCGATCCCAGTTGCCCGGCCAAAACTAGTGGACCATAAAAAATCGTTACCCGGTCGGGGTCATCAGGCATAGCTTCCAGCCTCAGAGTGAACGGGAAAGTAATCTCCACCCGGTCGCCATCCTTCCATTGCCGATAGATCGTCACGAAACTGGACGGAGCTGTTTTCACTGCAACTTTCCGGCCGTTAACCTTGACGGTCATTCCATCCTGAGCCCAATGCGGGTAACGAATCTGAAGACTTAGCTTAACTGGCTGATCAAGAGCAAAGTCCAGGGTTGTGCCCTGCTCATCCGGGAAGGTAGTCGTCTGAGTCAAATACAACCCCTTCTCCTTCCACTTCAACTCAGAAGCAATATATTGATTAACAAACAGTTCTATATCGTTATGATAGTAAATACTTTCGCCATATTTCGCATGATTTTCCATTCCTGTACCTACGCAGCAGGTAAAATCCTCGAAAGACTGATACTCCTTGTAACCTCCCATATTCAGCGACAGGTTATAGACCACCCGGCCATGATCGGGGTGTTGGGAAGAGAGAATATGGTTGATCAGTGCCCGTTCGTAGAAATCAGCCTTTTCGGCCTCAGCTTCCCATTCAAACAGGTGCTTAGTTAGTTTCAGCATGTTATACACATTGCAAGTTTCGGTAGTACCCTGGCCTAGTCGATCCCGGAGTTGATCGGGCTTACCCCAGTACTCATTGTTGCCATTTCCGCCTGTCACATAAGAATGGTGGTTAACCACACGTTCCCAAAAGAATTCGGCAGCCTGTCGGTCGATGGAATCGCCTGTTAGTTCATACCGGCGAGCTAATCCGATCAGTTTGGGAATGTTCGTGTTACCATGTTTTCCAGGTAGAATATCCCGTCCCTCGGCAAGGGAATCGAGGATCATCCGATGATGAAAGCGATCAGAAAACTGTAAATACCGATTATCTCCCGTATCCGCGTAAAGATCGGCCAACACCTCATTCATTCCACCGTATTCGCAGCGCATCATCTCTTGCATCTGCTCATCCGATAATCCACTGATAATCTTACCAGTCCAATCGCCTAACCCCTTATTAACTTCCAGGGCTAACTCATTTCCGCATAGTCGGTAAGCATCTCTCAGGCCGGCCATTGTTTTATGAAGATTATACCATGGCACCCAGATTCCGTTTAAGTCAAAGCCCTGGGACCGGATAATTCCATGGGCGACTTCCTCCTCCATGGCCTGTTGCCAATTGGGGAAAGCTCCAGCAAAACCATTGCCATTGGCATCCTGTACCACCTTAAGCTCATCAACGATATAATTCACTCGCTCAAGGAAAGCATCATCGCCGGTCGAGCTGTACATCAGAGCGCAAGCGCTGAGATAATGCCCCAGTGTGTGGCCGGAGATGGTAGCATCCTCCCATCCATGATAATGCTCCGCCTTCGGTGTTAACCCGGCTTCCGAATAAAACTTTGATAACATCCGGTCTGGTTCGTAGTTCAGCAAGACCGCCTGATCCAGCTCCATGGCGTGGAGGAAAGGCCCGGAAAGCAAGTTCACCTGATCCAGCGAGAAACCTTTCGCTCTAACGGTTACTACCTCATTTTCGATCTTTATAGACCCAACAGGTGCTTGATTACAGCTGGCTGTTATTAGGATGATTACTCCGTACAACAGACCATATCGTACCCGATTCATTATCCTCATGGCGATTCAGTTTTTTTGGATTCAAACAATTTGTTTTGTGAATATTAAATGTAATTCTAACACTTAATCGTGATATTCTCAAAACAAAAATAGTATTTAAGGATTTTTAACCTTCTTTTGAATGAGCAACGATTCATTGTCGCTATTTTTACCAGAATTTTCGAAAACTATCGAGAGATGAAACAGAAGTATATAGCCTTCGGATTGGTAATCTTCAGCTTGTTTACCGTGATATCTTGCAAAGATCAGAAGGAAGAAACCCCTCCTCCAGGGGGAAAACGTTCAGGCCCAATAAAAGTCGATGTAATGGTGGTTAGTCCAGATAGTCTCCGCAACATCATTTACACCACCGGAACTCTCTTGCCTAATGAGAAAATTGAGTTACGTAATGAGGTAGCCGGACGGATTACCGGGATCTTTTTTGATGAAGGAACGGAAGTTTCAAAAGGCACTCTGCTGTTAAAAATCAATGATCAGGATCTTCAGGCTCAGCTGACTAAAAATGCTGTTCAGGAGCAGATGGCTCTGGATGATGAGTTCAGAAAACGTAAACTTTTGGATATCAAGGCAATAAGCCAAGAAGAATATGATGTATCCGCGAATCTCTTACGATCTGTTCAATCGGAAAAAAAACTATTAGAGGCTCAAATCGCCAAAACTGAGATTATTGCTCCGCTGTCGGGACGGATCGGGTTAAGGAATGTTAGCCCAGGAAGTTTCATCCCTTCTAACTCTCTGATTGCCACCCTCCAACAAGTGGATCCCATCAAGATAGAGTTTTCGGTTCCCGAGAAATACATCAGGCTTATAGAAGTCAACATGGAGATTCGTTTCAGCATGGATTATACCCAAGAGAATTTTACTGGAAGGGTTTATGCTGTAGAACCTGGGGTTGACCCGGCCACCCGGACAATCCGTGTCAGAGCTATATGTTCTAACTCCTCAAGGAAACTCGCACCTGGAGCCTTTGCAAGGATCAGTCTGATTTTGGAGGAGCTACCGGATGCTGTACGGATACCTTCGGAGGCAATTATCGGAGACCTTGACGGAAGTAAAGTGTTTGTCTTAAAGAATGGAAAGGCCACTGAGAAAAGAGTAGAAACAGGCCTACGGACAGAAAGTGAGGTGCAAATTACCAACGGTCTTCAGCCTGGGGATACGCTAATTCTGACTGGACTGCTACAGATAATTGATGGAACTCCGGTGGATCCGCGTCTTCGAAGTATGATTTCCTCGGGATCGTCCAAACAATAAAACGTTGAAATGAACTTTTCAGGAATATTTATAAAAAGGCCGGTTCTGGCCATGGTAGTTTCCATCCTGATCATCCTTTTCGGAGTGATCGGATTCTCCTTTCTTGGAATCAGGGAATACCCGAATGTGGACTCTCCAATCGTAACGGTTAGCACCTCCTATCCGGGCGCAAATGCCGAAATCATTGAGAGTCAGATCACTGAACCACTGGAAGAGAGCATCAACGGTATTGCAGGAATCCGTTCGCTCACCTCCTCCTCCAGGGATGGATCAAGCTATATATCGGTCGAGTTTGAAGTTGGCACCGACATGGAAGCTGCCGCTAATGATGTCCGCGACCGAGTGTCCAGAGCAACGCGCCAACTACCTCCGGATGTCGACCCGCCCAGGGTGGTCAAGTCAGATGCCGATGCGAGTCCAATCTTCAACATGACCCTGCAAAGTGATCGACGAAATCTGCTACAACTATCCGAGATTGCCAATAATCTGTTTAAGGAACGACTTCAAACTACCCCCGGAGTGAGCGAAATACGGATTTGGGGTGAGAAACGCTACTCCATCAAAATATCCGTGGACCCGCTAAAATTGGCCGGTTATGGAATGACTCCTGCCGATATTCGAGATGCGCTGAACCGTGAAAACATTGAGCTCCCTTCAGGACGAGTGGAAGGGTATGGCACAGAACTATCCGTCAGAACCGTTGGGAGGCTAACAACAGAAGAAGAATTCAACAACCTGATTATTAAAGAGTTTAACGGAACTCTGATTAAACTCAAAGATATCGGTCGCGCCGAGCTTCTACCAGAAAACGAAAAGACAGTGATGCGGGGAAACGGCAAAGTGCCGATGGTTGGAATTGCCGTTACGCCACAACCTGGTGCTAACCATATAGCCATTGTCGATGAGATCAAAAACCGGATCGAGCTGATCAAAAAAGAGATGCCAGACGATCTGATCATCGGAGTGGCGATGGACACCACCCAGACGATCCGCAAAGGGATCAAGGAGGTAGAAGAGACTATCCTCATTGCGTTTTCGCTCGTTGTGCTCATCATTTTCCTGTTCCTCAGACAGTGGCGCACCACGATCATTCCGGTGCTGGCGATTCCCATTTCGCTCATCGGGTCATTTTTTATCATGTATCTGGCCGGGTTCACGATCAACATTCTGACTCTGTTGAGTATTGTGCTGGCCACTGGGCTGGTGGTGGATGATGCGATCGTTGTACTGGAAAATATTTACAGCAAAATTGAAAAGGGGATGACTCCGATGGAGGCCGGATTCAAAGGCTCGAAGGAGATCATCTTTGCCATCATTTCGACCACCATAACTTTGGCAGCCGTATTCCTCCCCATCATCTTCCTACAGGGATTGACCGGTCAGCTCTTCCGGGAGTTTGGTGTGGTCATGGCCGGGGCTGTGCTGATTTCCGCCTTTGTCTCCCTGACACTCACCCCGATGCTGGCAGCTAACATCTTAAAATCCAGCACGCAACACGGTCATTTCTACCGAGCTACCGAGCCCTTCTTTGTCTGGCTAACCAGTGGCTATGACCGATTGTTAGGTAAATTTCTTAAAAACAGATGGTTGTCGATTCTCGTGATGGTGATCTCCCTGGCTATTGTTGGGGTTCTCTGGCCGCTAATCCCAGGAGAACTGGCGCCGATGGAGGATAAAAGCCGGTTAATGATCAATGTGACGGGGCCGGAAGGAGCCTCTTTTGAGAAAATGGATGAGTTCATGAATCATCTGGTTAACCTGTCCGATACCATTCCGGAAAAAGAGTCGATGATGGCACTAACCTCACCGGGATTTGGCAGTTCCGGATCGAACTCCGGCTTTCTTCGGATAACCTTGGTACCACCATCCGAGCGCGAACGTTCCCAGCAGGAAATTGCCGATTACTTAACATCGAACCTGACTAATTTCAACTTTGCCCGTGCCTTTGTAACCCAAGAGCAAACTATTGGGAGGGGACAGGGTGGCGGCTTACCTGTGCAGGTGGTGATCCAGGCGCCTAACCTTGAAAAACTCCGGGATGCAGTTCCAAAACTGATGGCAAGGGCTCAGGCTGATCCTTCATTCCAAGTTGTTGATATCAATCTAAAATTTAACAAGCCCGAGATGGCTCTTACCATTGATCGGGAGAGAGCACGAACCCTGGGGCTCACCCTCCGCGATATCGCGGAAACCCTGCAGCTCTTCTTCAGCGGTCAGCGGATGGGATTTTTCATCATGAACGGCAAACAATACCAGGTTATCTGCCAAGCTGACAGGCAGTTTCGTGATGAACCAATTGACCTGAGTACGATCTATATACGAAATCGCGAAGGCGATCTAATTCAGCTCGATAATGTCGTCAATATTGAATACCGGGTCAACTTGCCACAGCTCTACCGCTATAACCGCTACATTTCGGCTACTATTTCTGCCTCTCCTGCGCCCGGATATACCTTAAGCCAAGGCATCGAGGCAATGCAGAACGTTGCTGATGAAGTACTTGACGATACCTTCACCACCAGTCTGACCGGTGTTTCCAGAGATTATGCCGAAAGTTCCAACACGCTACTGTTCGCATTTCTTTTGGCCCTGATATTGATTTATCTGATCTTGGCAGCACAATTTGAGAGTTTCCGGGATCCGCTGGTCATCATGTTCACCGTACCACTCGCGGCAGCCGGAGCACTCTTATCGCTTCTGATTTTCGGTCAGACTTTGAACATTTTCAGTCAGATTGGTATGATCATGCTGATCGGTATTGTCACCAAAAATGGTATTCTGATTGTCGAATTTGCCAATCAAAAGAAATATGCCGGGATTGATAAGCTGGAAGCTGTCCGAAGTGCGGCAGCTCAACGGTTCAGGCCTATTCTGATGACCAGCCTGGCTACTGTATTAGGTGCATTGCCTATTGCCCTGGCACTGGGTGCAGGCACGAAAAGCCGTACCTCCATGGGGATTGTCATCATCGGAGGTCTTCTCTTTGCTTTGGTACTGACTCTTTTCGTCATTCCAGCGATTTATACCTTTATTTCCGGCACAAAGAAGAAATTTAGTAAACAGGACTCATGAGATCAAGATTCTTTCTCCTGACCAGCATTGCCCTGGTGATGGCAGTTTCCGGTGTACGATCCCAGGATACCCTGAAGATTCAGGATGCTTTGATCATCGCCATGGAGAACAACTTCGATATTTACCTGGCGATGAATGACAATCGGTTGGCTGATCTATCCAATAATCCGGGAAATGCCGGAATGTTGCCCGACCTGAGTGTTACCGGTAGCCGAAGCATATCAGTCAATAATACGGAACAACGCTATTTCGATGGCCGTGAACGAACAAGCCCCAACGCCAAAAACAACACCATCAGTGCTGGCGTAGCC
>JAAYIP010000250.1 GCA_012523435.1 Bacteroidales bacterium
GCTATGGGCTGGCCGGTGGAACCTTTTCATCAATTTGCTGTCGGCAAGATTTTTGTCCGTTATTCTTACGAAATGATTATTGAAGCCGAGGAACATCAATTATTCGCTATCACAGGAGAAAAAACAAATCCATGACAAAAAAAAGATTTACTCCACCGGCAATTAAGCGATTGCAATCAGGTATGCCCGGTAAAGCCGGCATTCCCTCCCAGCTGAATCCAATTCCCGATATTGGCGGTATCCCGGTTAAACAACTGCTGCGAGATTATGGTTCCCCGCTGTTCATTCTGGAGGAGAACACCATCCGCAATACTTACCGAAAAGCCAAAGATGCCTTCGAATCGCGCTACCCCGCTGTGCAATTCGCTTGGTCCTATAAAACCAACTATCTCGATGCGGTCTGCCAAATCTACCATCAGGAGGGCTCCTGGGCCGAGGTGGTTTCAGGATTCGAATACCAGAAAGCACTGGCTAACGGGGTGGATGGCCGTCAAATCATCTTCAACGGTCCCGATAAAAGCCCCGAAGATCTGAAGCTGGCGGTAGAAAACCATTCGTATATCCATATCGATCATTTCGATGAGCTCTACAGCCTGATCAAAGTGGCCGAATCATCAACCAACCGCCCGCGAGTGGCTATCCGTGTGAATATGGATACCGGCATCTTCCCGCGCTGGGACCGCTTCGGCTTCAACCTTGAAAATGGTGAAGCTATGGAGGCTGTCAAACAAATCATCGAAAGCGGTAAACTCGATCTGATGGGGCTTCACACGCATATCGGGACTTACATCATCTCAGTTAACGCTTACCGAACTGCTGCTGAAAAAATGGCTGCCCTGGCTCTCTCCATCGAGCGGGAACTGAAACACCAGATCCGATATATCGATATGGGCGGTGGATTTGCTTCCCTGAATACCCTCAAAGGAGCGTATCACTCCGCCGCTGATACCACACCTACGTTCGATCAATATGCCGAAGCCATCACCGGAGCAATTACCCGGGCTGGATTCGACCCCTCCGCTATGCCAATGCTAATCCTGGAAACCGGTCGGGCTTTAATCGATGATGCCGGATACCTCGCCGGAACCGTCCTGGCTGTTAAGCGGTTATCCGACGGACGGAAAAACCTAGTCTTTGATTTCGGGGTAAACCTCTTGTTTACCTCCTTCTGGTACGATCATGAAATCCATCCGGTGGAGGAACAGAATGGCTTCACCGAAGATGCAACCCTGTTCGGACCACTGTGTATGAATATCGATCAACTGAGAGATCAAACCCGCATGCCCCTGCTCAAACAAGGCGACCAGGTGGTAGTCAAACGAGTCGGGGCCTACAATATGACCCAGTGGATGCAGTTTATCACCTACCGCCCCAATATCATCCTGATCAGCCCGGAAGGATCTGCCCATCTGATCCGTAAAGCTGAGAACCTTGAGAGTATCCGATCGTCGGAAGAGACTCCGTCACACCTCAAAAAATAATTGCGTGGATATTAAACGGCTTCAAAGACCCCTTTCCTCCCTGGCCGACGGAGTGCTTAACTCCTACTCCCAGGTGTTCTTCTCGGATAACCGGGTCTTTGCTGCCATTATTCTGATCATCACCTTTCAGGTTCCATTAGCCGGATTGGCCGGATTGGCCGGAGTACTGATTTCATTGGTGCTGGCTAAGTGGTTGGGGTTTGATAAAAAATTGATATCCAAAGGATTATTGAGTTATAATACGCTCTTGGTAACCCTTCCCCTGGGCCTCTATTTCAGTTCGGGACCCGCCTTGGTGTTGATGGTGATCTTCGCCTCGATCCTCACCTTCTTCCTCGCTGTCACCCTCCACGGATGGTTGGCACGTTACGAATTACCCTTTCTCAGCTGGCCCTTCATCATCAGCCTCTGGATTGTCATGTTGGCAGCCAGACGATTCTCAGCTCTGGAAGTCGGTGACCAGACACTCTTTGAGTGGAACCGACTGTACGGGATGGGGGGAATCAACCTGGTCAATAGCGTGGAGTGGCTTAATCAACTTGCTATACCACAGGCTATTAAGACCTATTTCATCTCCATGGGCGCGGTTTTCTTTCAGTATAGCCTCGTCGCCGGAGTCCTCGTGGCTATCGGCCTCCTGATCTCCTCCCGGATAGCCTTTCTGCTGTCTCTAATCGGATTCTTTTCGGCATACCTCTTTTATCACGTGATCGGCATCGACATCAACTCGTTGGATTATACCTATATCGGATTTAATTATATCCTGATGTCTATCGCCATCGGTGGATTCTTTCTGATCCCATCGGCTTATACCTTTTTCTGGGCTGTCCTGCTGGTACCGGTGGTCACCTTCCTGACTGTCGGGATGGAGGAGCTGCTTTCCATGTTCCACCTATCGGTTTATGCTCTGCCGTTTAACGTGGTGGTACTCCTGTTCCTCTTCACCATCCGCCAGCGGAAAAACCGGGCTACCGGGCTACATCCGGTTGTAGTTCAGCATAATAATCCAGAGCGGAACCTCTACGCCTGGTCAAACTATCAGAATCGACTGAGCCAGAAAACCAGTCTGCTCTTCCGATTACCCGTGATGGGTAAGTGGTTTATCAGTCAGGGACATGATGGCCGATATACTCACCAGTCCGATTGGCGTCACGCCTGGGATTTTGTGAAAATCGGCCAGGATAACAAAACCTGGCAAAATAACGGGCATAAGCTGGACGACTATCACACCTGGGCAAAACCGGTGTACCCGGCTGCCGGTGGTATCGTGGATTCAGTAACCGACGGTATTCCGGATAACCCACCGGGCGATGCCAACACACTCAATAACTGGGGTAACACGGTGGTTATGTGGCACGCAGCCGGATTGTACACCAAATACTCCCACCTGAAGTCGGGCTCTATCCGCTTTAAACCGGGCGATTATGTCTCCCCCGATCAAGAGCTGGCCCAGATCGGGAACTCCGGCCGATCTCCCGAACCTCACCTGCATTTCCAGTTCCAGGCTACGCCGTTCATCCATTCAGCTACTCTCGACTACCCCTTTGGATACTACCTCCTGGATGAGCCAGAAAAACGCACGCTGAGATCCTATGACCGCCCTCTCGAGGGTCAGATTGTCTCAAATCTAAAGATTGACAGACTACTATCGAAAGTGTTCCACCTGGTGCCCGGACAAATCCTCCGCGTATCCTACCACTCGGGAGAGAAAGCTCGCGAGGTGACCTGGGAGGTCCAAACTGACGCCTACAACCAGTCGTCTATCCGCGACCGGGAGGGAGGCGCAACAGCTTGGTTCACTAATGACGGTCAGGCTTTCTACTTCACCCATTTCGAGGGGAGCCGAAGCAATCCGCTCTACGCATTCTTTACGGCTTGTTTCCGGATCCCGCTGACTTTCGATCCTGGTTTGACTATCTTTGATCAAATCCCGTTGTTCATTTCCGCTAGGCGCTGGATGCGATGGATTCAAGACTGGATCGCTCCGTTTCATATTTTCCTGAAGACGTCCTATCGAATGAATTATGAGAGTCAGGATGATCCGCTTGCCCCGGAGATGATGACTTTAAAGACTCAGGTTTCCAGGCAGATAGCTGATGATAGACTCGATGAAATAGCGTGTACTGTTGAGGTTTGTAACGATGGGGAGATTCGTCTCATTTACCCGAAAGAATCCTCACGGTTCGAACAGATTACTATCAATACCAGAAACTAATCAGAGATGAATAGGAAACTGAAAATACTTCTGATGCTACTTCCCTTCATGGGTTCTTTTCCGCTGCTAGCCCAGACAGAACGGTCGTTTGCCGCGATCGACAGCCTGAGCTATCAGGCTTGGCAACACGCCAACTGGAAGGAAGTGCGCCAGGTGACCCAGGAGGGGTTCGCTTTGGGTTATGATTATTATTTCCTGAGGATGCGCGCAGGAATGGCCGAGTTGAATCTGAATAAACCTCTCCGCGCAGATGTCCATTTTAAAAAAGCGTTGACATTCAGTCAGAATGATCCGAATGCCCTGGCCTATCGATACCTGGCCCTGCTCGGCTCCGGCCATTTTAGCGAAGCCCGCCTGATCGTGGATTCAATCCCGCAGGATACCCGCGAACGCTTTCATATTCAGGCTCCCCGACTGATCACCTCGGTTTTTGTGGAGCCTGGCTATATGCTTGCGGCTAAGGCCAGCGACCTGAAATCTACTTCCCCGGATGCTCCTTTCTCACATCATTACCTAGTGCCTTCCTATAGCTATGTCGGAGCTGGATTAAACCTCAATCCACATAGACGTTTACGAATCACACTGGCGGCTAATAATCTGAAATACTTCGCATTACAATACTTTGCCGCATCTGGATCCGAGCCGATTGAGTTTGAAGTGCCCTTTGATCAGAATGCCTTTTACCTCGCGGGTAGCTGGTATTTTGGTAAAGGGTTTACCGGCGCGTTGGCGGGTCAGGTGCTTTCGGCTACCTATCCGCTCCGGGAATGGCGACAGACGCCCATCTCAGGAAGTTATGTGGAGGTGCCCTATTTCTATCGGGATATGGCCTTACATGCCTCCCTCTCAAAGCAGTTCGCTTGGGCGGTGCTGACTCTGAGAGGTGATTGGAATCGGTTTAAAAGCAAAAGATACATCCAGGGTGGAGCCGATCTTACCCTCTACCCGGCAGGGAATACTAACATCTGGGTCAGAGGAGAAATGACACTCATCAATGGTGCTAACAGAGGAGTCCCCCGGTTGGTCTCCTCCTTTTCTGCCGGAAAAAAACTGTTTGGAAACACCTGGCTGGAGGCTTTTTACAGCTTTGGGGAGTTTAATGGTTACACAGAAAAGAGCGCCTGGGTTGTCTATAACAACTATGACCCGATCGTGGCTCGCGCTGGCGCAAATCTGCTTGTTTATAGCCTGACTAGCCAGCTTGATCTGGCCGTTCGCTACCAATGGTCGCAACGAATCAGCACCTGGCAGCTCTATGACGGGGATGGAATTTATACTGGGGGATTTGAAAAGCAGTATCACATGCACAGTTTAACAGGAGGTATCACATGGCGATTTTAAGAGTACTATTTTTGATTCTGACGCTGCTGGCACCATTCACGGCACCGTCCGTGGCACAAAGTTTTGATAAGCAGCGGGCTGCCTTCTACAACAGCTATACCCGAGAGAACAGTGGAGATTACCAAGGCGCCGTCAATACCCTAAAAGGAGTCTATGACCAGTCATCCTATGAGATCAATCTGCGCCTGGGCTGGTTATCCTACAAATCAGGGGATTTTAAAGAGTCGGAAGGCTACTACCGTCGAGCTATCAACCTGAGGCCATACGGCGTAGAACCCCGCCTCGGCCTGATCTACCCGCTCTCTTCCATGGGTAACTGGGACCAGGTTATTGCTACCTATGAGGAGATCCTGAAAATCGACCCGAACAATTCCATCGCAAACTATCGCTTTGGCCTCGTAGCGTATGGTCGTGAGGATTATCTTAAAGCAGATCAGTTATTTACAAAAGTGCTGAACCTCTATCCGTTCGATTATGATACCCTGATCATCCTGGCCTGGACCCGTCTCAAACTCGGAAAATCGCTCGAAGCTAAGGTTCTCTTCCAGAAAGCACTCCTCTATTCACCGGATGATCCTTCTGCGCTCGAGGGCCTCTCCCTGATCAAATGAAACTGCCTGATTTCAGCCACCGGCACTGGCTGCCCGATCAGCTCCGTGGATGGGCAGTGATTTGGATGGTGCTGGTCCACTCGGTCGAGGTGTTCCTCCAACAGTCCGAATGGACCCACCCCATCGCCCAAATAGCCTTTTTCTTAGGGGCTGTTCCGGCTGCTCCGATCTTCATGCTCCTGATGGGATACTATGCGCTGAGCTCCGGAAAAAATCAGAAAAAAAGTCTTTTGCCAGATCTGATCTATCGCCCTCTTAAGCTGATATTCTGGGGCCTGCTGCTGAACATCGGATTAAATGCGAATCTGTTGATTCATAGTTTGTTCGGAAGCTTGCGGGTCGATCCGCTACACTATATTTTTGGCGTGGATATCCTCATTCTGGCTGGCTTTTCCCTGTTTTTTGTCGGGCTTCTCAAACGGATCTCCCCACATTGGATTCTGTGGTTTCTTCTGGCCGTTCTGGTAGCATTTTTCGGTAATCGCTTTGCCTGGGAGGGCGATGGCTCTTCATGGACCCACTTTTTCCAGGCCTTGGTGGGTGGCCACTTCTCCTGGTCGTACTTTCCGCTGTTCCCCTGGATGGCTTATCCCCTGGCCGGAGCGGGGTTCTTCGCTCTGACCCAGCAGTATCCCGAACTGATCTCCCGGGCTAGATACCGCTTCTTTGCCGTGATTCCGGCGCTCGCGCTCTTTCTGCTATTCGTTCCTCAAGGCTGGAATACGTCCACTAACCTGCCCGCTTACTATCACCACGGAA
>JAAYIP010000032.1 GCA_012523435.1 Bacteroidales bacterium
CCAGTATATCCCATTTCGTTGGCATGAATCTTAGGCACCATGCCCACCTTGGCAGCTGCTTCCAGAATTTTTGCTGTCTCCTCAGGAGTGAAAAATCCCTGATCACAAAAGACATCAACATAATCCGCCAGGCCCTCGGCAGCCACTGCCGGGATCATCTCCCGAACAATCAGATCGACATACGCACTCTGGCGACCACGATACTCCGGTGGGACTGCATGAGCCCCCAAAAAAGTGGCTTTTACAGTCAGTGGTGCTGTTTCTTTAATGCGACGAATTACCCGAAGCATTTTTAATTCCGACTCGGTATCAAGCCCATAACCACTTTTGATTTCTACCGCAGCGGTTCCCAATGACATGATCTCCTTAATCCGATGCATGGCATCGTTATAAAGTTGATCTTCACTTGTTTGCCTCAATTTGCCCGAGCTATTCAAAATGCCGCCACCCCGCCGCGCGATCTCCTCATAGCTCAGTCCGCGGATCCGGTCGACGAACTCCTGCTCACGGCTTCCAGCATAAACCAGATGAGTGTGCGAGTCGCAAAATGCTGGCATAACAACCCGGCCAGCGGCATCGCGAACCGTGCATTCCAACTGGGGCATTGCAGTCATCGGGCCATAACCGGCAATCTTCCCCTCCTGAATGTGCAACCACGCATCCGTTAACATAGGCAATTGAGCCATGGCAGCTCCGGATACCTGTTTTGGGTTCTCTTCGCGAACCTGTAATAATTGTCGTATGTTTTTGATTAGTAATTCCATAGCTATCGTTTTAATGCTTCGGTAGCATCTTCGAGCCACTTTCGAACCGGCTCCTCCAATCGCGGAGTGAGCTTTTCTCTGACTGTTTTATGATAGTTGTCTATCCAAGAAATCTCATCAGATGAAAGTAGTGCGGTGTCGATCAGCTCCCGGTTAATGGGGACCAGTGTAAGGGTTTCAAATCGATAGAAGGTTCCAAAAGGGGTATTCAGATCGGGGACCACTAAGATCATATTTTCTGTTCTAACGCCATGGGATCCTTCAACATAAAAGCCGGGCTCCACCGTGACTACCATACCCGGATCCAGCGTTACCTGCATATAACCAGATGCTGAAGTGCCGATGGTCTGCGGGCCTTCGTGGACGTTGAGGAAGGAACCTACTCCGTGACCAGTACCGTGGCCGTAGTTGTAGCCTTCTTTCCAGAGCGGAAGCCTGGCAAGGATATCAAGTTGATAACCACGGGTTCCGGAAGGAAACCGAGCCATGGATAATCCGAGTGTTCCTTTAAGTGCCAGGGTGAAATCCCGTTTTTGTTCCGGAGTAGGAGTTCCCATGGCAATCGTCCGGGTGGTATCGGTCGTTCCACCTAAATACTGACCTCCTGAGTCAAGCAGATAAACGCCAACCGGCCCTGCCTGAATGGATGTTTCGTCCGTTACACTATAATGAACCACGGCGCCATGATGACCGAATGAAGAGATCGGATGGAAACTCTCCCCCCGGTAATCCTCCTGTAAAGAGCGGAAATGGGCTATGCTCCGGGCGATCCCGATCTCTGTTAATACTTCTTTATGAGCCAGTTTGTCCGAAATATCATAAAGAGTATTCACCCAAGCTACCCCGTCGCGAATCATTACCTCCTTTAAATTCGCAATCTCGGTGTCATTTTTAATGGCTTTCAGTGCAGTGGTGATATTCATTCCTTCGCGGATGAAGGCCCTGGATGCAATAGCTTCAAATAGTGCACCGTTGGTTTTCTCCGGAGCCAGTGCAACTATGGAGCCTTCGGGGATGGTCAGGAGGGTTCTTTCAACCTGATCGTACGCCTCAAGCCGAATGCCATCAGCTGTCAGACCAGACGCGACCTCTTCCGTCACTTTCTTCTGGTCGATAAACAAGATCGCATCATTTTGTCCTACCAAAGCATAAGCGATAAAAACAGGGCAGAACGGAATATCGTCACCACGCAGATTATAGAGCCAGGCTATCTCGTCAAGAGGTGTAATAATCAGATAATCAGAGTCTTGTTTACGAAGTTCTTCCCGGACCTTTTGAAGCTTTTCAATTCGGGAGGCTCCTGCGAACCTTACCGGATGTTCGAACACCGGATTCATTGGTAGGGGTGTCCGGTTCGTCCAGATCTGGCTAATCAGATCGGCAGCGGTTTCTAATTGGATACCCGATTCTGCTAAGGTATCAATCAGGTGGCGGATCAAGGAGACAGAAAAGAAACGGCTATCCAGGCCCACGATAGATCCCGGAGCGAGAGTCTCTTTCAACCAATCAATGTATTCAGGGGTGTGAGGAATTCGTAGTTTGACCAGCTGGATTGCACATCCGTCAAGTTGTTCCTCGGCTTGAAGAAAATAGCGGGAATCAGTCCATAATCCGGAAAACTTCGGGGTAAGAACTACGGTGCCTGCTGAGCCAGTAAATCCGGATATCCATTCCCGGAATTTCCAATGCTCGGCCAGGTATTCACTTTGATGAGGATCGCTTCCAGGAATGATATAAGCATCCAAGCCTGCCTCCTTCATCTGTTTTAAGATCAGCTGAATATGTTTGTCTCTGAGGTCTTTGTCCATCTTTATTTATTTAATGATTGTTTAAAACGAGTTAGCCTCCCAACACCAATGATATCGTAATTCCAAGGTAATTACCCAGGGCGTACCCAATAAGTCCAACGGTGATGCCCGAAATGATAATCTCTTTATTCTTTAGGGCTCCGGCAACTACGGGAACGAAAGGAGGAGAAAAGATCATTGCCGTGCTGGTAATGATTGTGGTATCGGCATCTATTTTGAGAATCCGGCTGAGCAGAATCTGGATCAACAGGCTTCCGAAAACTGCAATAAAAACGAAAAGCGCTAGGTTGGGTGTAATGTGGATCAGTTTGTCGATGTCAGCCATGGAGGCAATTGCCATACTGAAGACCACAATCAGGTAC
>JAAYIP010000251.1 GCA_012523435.1 Bacteroidales bacterium
AAAACAGTGGGTCAGGCTGTTGAGTATTTCTGCGAATTGAAATATGACGGTACGGCTATCAGCCTGACGTATGAACGGGGTCAGCTGCTGAGAGGGATCACGCGCGGGGATGGGATGAGAGGAGATGACGTTACCTCTAATATACTGACTATCAAGAGTATTCCGTTGAGACTTCAGGGTGCAGGTTGGCCTTCAGTTTTTGAGATCAGAGGTGAAGTAATACTCACCAGGAGCGTTTTTGAACAGTTGAACCAAGAGCGTGTGGAGATCGGAGATCCACCGTTTGCTAATCCCAGAAACGCTGCTGCCGGTACGCTGAAATTGCAGAATTCGAGCCAGGTGGCGAAACGACGGCTCGACTGTTTCCTCTATGCTCTGGCTGGGCAGGAACTGCCAACTAAGAAACACAGCGATAACTTGGCAATTGCCAGGGAATGGGGTTTTAAGATTCCCGATTATTCGAGAGTTTGCCAGAATCTGGACGAAGTGTTTGAGTTTATCAGGTACTGGGAATCAGAGCGTAAAAAATTGCCATTCGATACGGATGGTGTAGTTATTAAGGTTAACTCCCTTCAACAACAAGAAATCCTTGGCAATACTGCCAAATCCCCACGATGGGCAATTGCCTACAAATATCCGCCAGATCGCGCTGAAACCAGATTAATCTCAATTGATTATCAGGTAGGGCGCACCGGAGCTGTCACGCCAGTTGCCAACCTGGAACCAGTATCTCTCGCCGGAACGACGGTGAAACGGGCATCAGTTCACAATGAAGACCAGATCAGGATCCTCGATCTGCACCTGGGCGATACGGTTTTTATTGAAAAGGGAGGTGAAATTATTCCGAAAATTACTGGTGTGAACCTCAAAAAAAGGCTGCCCCTGGCGCTACCAGTGCAGTTCCCGGAGGTGTGTCCTGAATGTGGGACACCGCTGAAGAAAGATCCCGGAGAGGCACGTCACTATTGCCCAAACGAGGAGGAGTGCCCGCCCCAGATCAAAGGTAAACTCGAGCATTTCATCAGCAGGCGGGCTATGAATATTGAAGGACTGGGCGAAGAAACGATCAGCCTGCTTTACCGCGAAGGATTGGTTAGTAATCCAGCCGATCTTTACGATCTGAAGACTCACCAATTGGCCTCTCTTGAGCGATTAGCCGAAAAATCAGCCCAAAATATTATTGAATCCATCGATGCATCCCGCCAGGTACCCTTTGAGCGAGTCTTATTTGCGTTGGGTATCAGACATGTAGGTGAAACCGTAGCACGGAAAATTGCTTCATATTTTGATACGATGGATCAACTGATTCAAGCTAATATTGAAGAGTTGCTTCAAGTGGATGAGGTGGGAGAAAAAATCGCAGGAAGTCTATTGGAATTTTTCGCCAGAGAAAAAAACCTCACCATCATCCATCGCTTAAGAAACGCCGGATTACAAATGAAGAGCACCCGAAAAGTGATGAATGGACCAGCCGGTGCCCTGAGTGGAAAAACTATCGTGATCTCAGGTGTTTTTAAAAAATACAGCCGGGATCAGATCAAAGAACTCATCGAACGACACGGTGGAAAAAATTCCGGGTCACTCTCCTCGAAAACAACCTGGCTGTTAGCAGGAGAGAATGCCGGACCAGAAAAGATCCGAAAAGCCAAGGAACTAAACATTAAGCTGTTATCAGAGGAGGAGTTTGGCCAGCTGATCGATAAGCCAGGAGAACTAACCCTGTTTTGATCATGGCCAGTTAACCTGTTCACCTTTTTGCTAAGTTTGCATGAGTATGTTCATAGATTTCATCCATAGACTGATAACTCCAGGACTACTCCGGGCGTACCGTCAACACCGGAGCGAAAAAGCTTTTGTGCCACTCAAGGAAGCAACACAAATTGGTATCATTGCTGATCTTCGCAATATCGATCATTCAAACGCAATGATCCAATTTGCTAGATCCTTGCATCGGATTGATCGTAAATGTCACCTCTTCTTCCTCATCCCAGAGAAAAGAAAAGATCTTAATGTGTTTGATTATGAGAAGAATTTCCCAGGCTCACCAGTTGAGCTGGTGTGTCAGGAGGAATTAAACTGGCTCAAGCTACCCCGAAAGCTTCAGATTACCCCATTTGCTAGCCATCATTTCGACATTCTGTTTTATCTGGAGACTAACCCAAATTTCACTCTGGAATATGTGCTGTATCATACCCGCGCAAAAATGACCGCTGGGGCTTCCGGATTGTGTAATGGACTTTTAGATTTTGCTATTGAGTTGAATGAAAATCGCGATATCAATCAACTCACCGAGAACCTCCTGAAATATCTGCAATTGATTAATAGTAAACAGGAGAAACAGGTCCCACCAACCATCAATAAACTCTTTTAAAACATGATTACTAATAGTTTAAGAGGAACTGGCGTTGCGCTGGTTACTCCGTTCAGGTCAAATGGCTCCATCGACTATCCTGCCCTCAAACGGATTGTAGAACATTCCATTAACGGTGGAACTGACTTTCTGGTTGCCCTGGGTACTACAGCCGAAACCCCAACGCTGACAGCTGAAGAGAAGAAATTGGTAGTGGACACCATCCTGGAGGTCAATCAAGGCCGACTACCTATTGTGTTGGGAGCTGGCGGCAATGATACAGCCACCGTGATTCGGCAACTAAAAGAGTTACCCCAGTCAGGCATTGATGCCATCCTTTCAGTGGCTCCCTATTACAATAAACCTAATCAAACAGGGCTATTCCACCACTTCGAAGCTATAGCGAATGAGAGCCCCCTGCCGGTCATTATTTACAATGTTCCTGGTCGGACCGGATCTAATATCGAAGCCGAAACTACGCTGAAACTGGCTCATCAGTTCCCAAATATTATTGCAACTAAAGAGGCTAGCGGAAATTTCAATCAAATAATGGCCATCCTGAGAGAAAGACCCGATGGATTTCTCGTTCTTTCAGGGGATGATGCCCTGACTCTACCTCTGATGGCACTTGGTGTGGATGGCGTTATTTCAGTGATAGCCAATATCTTACCGAAACAGATGAGTCGAATGGTCAGCCTAATGAACAAACAGGTTTTGCCCGAAGCCCAACAACTCCATTTCGAGATGTTACCCCTCATTGGATTGATTTTTCAGGAGGGAAGTCCGGCTGGCATAAAAGCTGCCCTGCGATGCCAGGGTTTGTCCGAACAGTGGGTCCGACTACCTCTGGTTCCAGTCAGCGAACAGCTAGAATCGAAGATTCATATCGCACTGGACAAAATCTGATCACCATTCTCGATCAATCTTATCGAAACAGATTGTTTTAAACGATGTTACGGTTTGGCCTGCATATCGGGCCGACCGTGGCAGTTTTTATACTTCTTCCCACTGCCACATGGGCAGGGATCATTTCGGCCTACCTTTTTTTCCACTCTGATTGGCTGAACTGCTCGTGGTTGTGGTGGTCCCCCCGGCGTTGTTGATGTACCTTTAGAGTAGGATGGCACATCCGTCTTGGAGGTCTGATACTTACTCATATCGAGCTTCTGACGCGCTTGAGCCTCTCTAACCTGATCAGACTGCTGAATTGGGATCTGCCCTTTCATCAGCATTGAAATCACATCCCGGTTAACCTTCTCAATCATCGTCTTAAAAAGATCGAAAGATTCCAGCTTATAGATCAGCAATGGATCTTTCTGTTCGTACGAAGCATTCTGAACCGACTGTTTGAGTTCGTCCATCTCACGGAGATGCTCTTTCCAGGCTTCATCAATGGTAGCTAGAACAACCGTTTTTTCGAAGGAGCGGATCAACTCACGATTCTGGGTGTCATAAGACTTTTTCAGGTTAGCACTGATGTTGATCGTTTTTTGACCGTCCGTGATGGGCACTAGAATATTTTCATATTGGTGAGAAGCCCGCTCGTATACATCTTTAATAACTGGCCAGGCTTGCTGTGCCATGATCCGGTTTTTATTTTCAAAAGCTCTGATTATCTGATTATTAAGTTGATCTATTACCTCATCCTGCTTCGTTTCCAAAAACTCCCTCTCCTTCACTGGGGAATCGATAGCTAAATATCGGATCAGGTCCATCCTGAACGATTCATAATCATCGTTTGCTTTATGTTCTTCCGTGATGCTTGAGCTCAGATCGAACATCATGTTGGCGAGGTCCATTTCAATACGCTCACCAAACAGGGCATGGCGGCGTCGGTTATAGACAACCTCACGTTGGTTATTCATAACATCGTCATACTCCAGTAATCGTTTCCGGATTCCGAAGTTGTTCTCTTCCACTTTTTTCTGTGCGCGCTCGATCGATTTACTGATCATACTGTGCTGGATCACTTCGCCCTCCTTCAGCCCCATTCGGTCCATGAGTTTGGCGATCCGATCGGATCCAAACAGTCGCATGAGATCATCTTCTAGGGAGACAAAGAATTGCGAACTACCAGGATCTCCTTGTCGCCCGGCCCTTCCTCTTAGCTGCCGGTCGACTCGGCGAGACTCGTGGCGTTCCGTTCCGATGATTGCCAAGCCACCAGCACCTTTCACTTCTGGATGCAGTTTAATATCCGTTCCACGTCCAGCCATGTTGGTAGCGATGGTCACTGCTCCTGGCTGGCCGGCTTGAGCAACGATTTCTGCCTCGCGTTGGTGAAGCTTAGCGTTCAAAACATTATGTTTAATGCCCCGGATTTTCAGCATTCGACTCAACAGTTCAGAGATTTCCACCGAAGTTGTTCCAACCAGGATGGCTCTCCCCTCTCCCACCAACTTGACAATTTCCTCAATTACCGCATTATACTTTTCGCGCTTGGTTTTATATACGAGGTCCTCTCGATCGTCACGAACAATGGGACGGTTGGTTGGGGTAACAACAACATCCAATTTGTATATGCTCCAGAATTCACCTGCTTCAGTTTCAGCTGTCCCGGTCATACCGGAGAGCTTGTTATACATCCTGAAGTAGTTCTGTAGGGTTACTGTGGCAAATGTTTGGGTAGCGGCCTCAACTTTGACATTTTCTTTAGCCTCGATAGCTTGGTGTAAACCATCGGAATATCGCCGCCCTTCCATTATTCGGCCGGTCTGTTCATCAACAATTTTAACTTTATTCTCAATGACAACATATTCCACGTCAATCTCAAAGAGCGCATAAGCTTTGAGCAACTGGTTAATGGTGTGGACACGCTCGGATTTAACTGAAAAATCCCGAATCAGTTCTTCTTTCAGGTTGATTCGTTCCTCTTCTGTTTTTGCTTTCTTTTCAATCTCAGTTAGCTCAACACCAATATCCGGAAGAATAAAAAAGTCGGGGTCCTCTCCGGCACCGGTGATCAGATCGATCCCTTTCTCGGTAAGTTCAACACTGTTATTTCGCTCATCTATAATAAAAAAGAGGTCATCAGTGACCACATGCATATTCTTACTATTCTCCTGCATATAGAAGTTTTCTGTCTTCAGTAGCAGGGCTTTCATTCCTTCTTCGCTAAGGAATTTGATCAGTGCTTTTGTTTTAGGGAGACCTTTATGAGCTCTCAGGAGGAGTTTCCCTCCTTCTTGTTCATTTCCCTCTGCAATCAGCTTTTTCGCTTGGGCGAAAGTTTCATTAAAGATATTGCGCTGGGCAGTCATCAGTTTGACCACCCGTGGTTTCATCTCACCAAAAAGCTGATCTTCGCCTTTTGTCACCGGACCTGATATGATCAACGGGGTACGAGCATCATCAATCAGAACGGAGTCAACCTCATCGACAATAGCATAATTATGCCCTCGCTGCACCAGGTCGTCCGGTGAAATGGCCATATTATCTCTAAGGTAATCGAAACCGAATTCGTTATTAGTGCCATAAGTAATATCGGCCAGGTAAGCGTTTCGGCGAGCTTCAGAGTTTGGCTGGTGTTTATCGATACAGTCAACTGAGAGACCGTGAAACTGGAAAATTGGTCTCATCCATTCTGAGTCTCGTTTAGCCAAGTAGTCATTAACGGTTACCAGATGAACACCTTGCCCGGGAAGTGCGTTGAGGAATACCGGGAGGGTTGCCACGAGGGTTTTCCCTTCACCGGTTGCCATCTCAGCAATCTTCCCCTGATGGAGTGTTAAACCTCCGATCAACTGCACATCATAGTGGACCATGTCCCAGGTGATTTCGTTCCCTCCTGCCATCCACCGATTCATCCAATAGGCCTTGTCACCTTTTATTTCGATACTATCCTTTTGAGCTGCCAAGTTTCGGTCGAAATCTTGGGCAGTAACCTCAAGTATCTCATTATCTCTGAATCGCCTTGCTGTCTCCTTAACGATTGCAAATGCCAGGGGAAGTATGGAATTCAGTTTGGCCTCAATTTTCTCTTTGATGCTTTGTTCCAGGCGGTCGACTTGATGAAAAGACTTTTCGCGGTCTGCCATGGGGATTTCATCTTTCTCAATAGCCGATTTGATGCTGTTGATCTCCTCCTGCTCTGCCCTGATCTCCTGTTGGATTTCGGCACGCAAACCTGCAGTTCTGGCACGTAGGTCATCGTTCGACAATTGTTTCAGCTCTTCCGTGTAGTGGTTAACCTCCTCTACGATAGGAAGAGCCGATTTGTAGTCTTTATCGGCCTTATTGCCAACAAAGCCCTTCAGAATGCTATTGATTATTGACATGTTTTTTGATTTCAGTTATGGTCCACAATTATCGCACCAAGCAGACCCCTATGAATTATTGGCATGATTTATTCAAGCTCCAGGTCAAGAGATTGACGGAACAGGTCAAGTTCGGGATTCTTCTTCTGTAAATGAGTGTATTTCTCTTCGGAGGTATAGAGCTTTTTCCCGACAGGCTGATCCGGTACAAATGTCTCAATTTCAATACCTTTCACTCCACAACATTCTCCAAGATATGCTCTGAGCTCGGCCTGGATACTGCGGATAGCTTTCTCCTGCAGGGGATTATTCAGGTTGATTTTAACCAGCTTTTCGCCCTCCAGGATGGGTAACTGTGTCGTCAACGTATGATAAAGCCGCGGCTGATCCTCCTTGATCCGGTTGGCAAATCGAAGCCAGTATTCTTGCAAGGTTTCTGTTGTTAACGGTGCAGAAGAAACAGGATCATTACTTTTCTCTGGACTGCTAACGCTTGGTTCACTGGCAGTAGTTTTTCTATTTAGAAATTCGTTGATACGGGTGAAACCAGTTGTTCCGTTATTGCTAACAGGTGGAGTTGAGGCTGGACGGTTAATCCGTGGATTGTCCAGTTTAGTCGGACTCTGTTTTGGTTCAGGGGTTTCAGGGGTTTTCGGGGGTTCAGGGGTTTTCGGACCAGCGGATACCGGATTAGTTGTTCCGGTGATACGACAGAGGCTCAGGAGTGCCAGTTCAACGTGAAGTCGTGGATCTTTGGACTGCCTCAGATTAACCTCGCAAGCAGATAAGATGCGAAGACCTTCATAAAGAAACCCTACACTACACGAATCAGCAGTTTGACGGTAAAGGGATGCAATTTCACTGCCGGTTTCCAACAACTCAATGGTTTCTTCATCCCGACTGATGAGAAGATTCCTGAAGTGGGAGGCCAGGCCAGCGATGAAATTGCCGGCATCGAATCCTAGCTCCAGAATTTCGTCATAAATCAAGAAAGCTTGCCGATAATTACCCCCCAGAAAGAGATCGGTAAGCTTGAAATAGTAATCATAATCCAGCACATTAAGATGCTCAATCACTTGCTGATAGGAGATCTCCTTCCCACAGAAGCTAACCACCATATCAAAGATGGATAGAGCATCTCGCATCGCACCATCTGCTTTTTGTGCTATGATATTAAGTGCGGCCTCTTCAGCGTGAACCCCCTCCTTATCGGCAATGAGCTGGAGCTGTGAAATAATATCTTTTACCTGTATCCGGTGAAAATCATAGACCTGACATCTCGACAGGATAGTCGGAAGGATCTTATGTTTCTCAGTGGTAGCCAGGATAAAAATAGCATGAGCCGGTGGCTCTTCAAGAGTCTTCAGGAAAGCATTAAAAGCTGCCAGCGACAGCATATGCACCTCATCAATGATATAAACACTGTAACGCCCTGTTTGCGGAGGGATCCTAACCTGATCGATCAGGTTTTTGATATCCTCCACATGATTATTGGAGGCTGCATCAAGCTCATGTATATTAAAGGAGCGGTTCTCGTTAAAGTTACGACAGGCTTCGCATTGGTTGCACGCTTCTGATTCGGCCGTTAGATTGGTGCAGTTGATGGTTTTGGCAAAAATCCGGGCACAAGTGGTTTTCCCAACTCCGCGCGGACCCGTGAAGAGATATGCATGAGCAAGTTTTCCGCTGGTGACGGCATTCTTGAGTGTCCGGGTCACCGACGGCTGCCCAACAACCATATCAAAGCTGTCGGGCCTGTATTTTCGCGCACTAACAATGAATTGCTTTTCCATCCAAGGCTAAAATTGCCATACAAAAATAACAAAAGGATCCTAAATTTGTGGCCGGAGGGAAACTCCAAACCCGCTCTTTGTAATAATCGGAATATTTTCTATCTTTGCCGGCCAATTAAGCATTTAACAATAAATAGATTAGTATGAATCATTACGAAACCGTTTTCATTTTAACTCCCGTTTTGTCTGATGATCAGATGAAGGAAGCGGTTAAGAAGTACACAGGATTCCTGCAGGAAAATGGAGGATCCATTGTACACGAAGACCACTGGGGCCTGCGGAAGCTGGCCTACCCGATCCAGAAAAAATCCACCGGATTCTATCATCTGGTTGAATTCGAGGGTCCCGGGGACTTGGTTAACCGTCTTGAGGTAGAGTATCGCCGTGATGAGCGAGTCATCCGGTTCTTGAGTGTTAAACTAGACAAGCACGCTGTTGAGTACAACGAAAAACGTCGCAGACAGCAATCTACACCGTAACTTGTCAAAGAAAGCAAGGAGGAGTAAGCCATGGCAACCAATCAATCAGAAATTCGCTACCTCACTCCACCAACGGTGGAAGTCAAACGCAAAAAATATTGCCGCTTCAAGCGTGCCAATATTAAATACATTGATTATAAGGATCCGAATTTCCTGAAAAAATTTCTCAATGAGCAAGGAAAAATTCTTCCCCGTCGCCTGACTGGCACATCATTGAAGTTTCAGAGAAAAATCGCCCAAGCCATAAAACGGGCCCGGCATATCGCTATCCTGCCTTATGTTACTGATATGATGAAATAATTGAAGGAGAGAAACAATGGAAATCATTTTATTACAAGACATAACCAATCTGGGGCATAAGGATGATATCGTTAAAGTTAGAGATGGCTATGGCCGTAATCTGCTGATCCCCAAAGGGATGGCAGTTCTCGCTACGCCTTCTGTGAAGAAAATGCACCAGGAGAATCTCAGGCAGCGTTCACACAAGGAGTTGAAACTACGTGAAGATGCCGAGGCAATTGCGAAGAACCTGGCAACAGTGAACATCAAAGTCGGAGCTAAAACCTCCTCTACTGGAAAGATCTTTGGTTCTGTTAACACGATTCAGATCGCTGAAGTCCTCCAGTCCATGGGGTACGATATCGATCGTAAAAACATAACCTTGCAGGAAGAGGCGATTAAGGAAATTGGCGCCTATAAGGCTGTTGTAAAAGTTTATAAGGACATTAAAGCTGAAATCAGCTTTGAGGTCTTTAGTGAATAAACGAAGTAACACTAAAAAAAACCTGGCAGGGAAATCACCTGCCAGGTTTTTTTTATCTCTTCAGGGCTATGGCTTCAATCTCAATTTGAGAGCCAAGCGGAAGATTTACAACCTGATAGGCAGCCCTTGCTGGCGGATCCTCGTTGAAATACCCCCCGTAAACCTCATTCATGGCCTTAAAATCTGCCATGTCGGCCAACAAACAAGTACACTTTACCAAATCGGAATAATCCAAACCGGCCTCATGTAAAATAGCACCAATATTCTTCATTACCTGATCTGTCTGCTGACGAATATCCCCATCCATCAGCTTTCCAGTAGCTGGCACGATCGGAATCTGCCCTGAGATAAAAAGTAACCCGCCAGCTTCCACGGCCTGGCTGTAAGGTCCGACTGCTGCCGGTGCTTCATTTGTCTTAATGATCTTCTTCATAATGAATTATTTACAGGTTATCATACCAAAGTTTTTCTTTTCGGTAACGCACATCTTTTAATAAATTGGCCTTGGCACTCAGCGTAAAAGTATAGCTTTTCCTCACGCCAAAAGGTACCAAGTCAAGATGCATCTCCCAACAATGCAAGTCGCGATGCAGTCCAAATGTAGTATAGGTGAATTCATTTCTGGTAAAATCATATCCCGATGAGAACGTCACCCGCCACTTCTCCGACAAACGCATATCGCCATTAAAACGAAGCGTTTGTGTAATGGTGTGATCAAATAAGGGTTTGGAATAACGGAATCCATAATCAACCCGGAGGTTCCATTGATTGGAGAAGTCGATCATCCCAACTTGAGTTTCTTGATGTTGGGACCGTTGACCAGCCGGTTGACCGCCCTGTCTTTGTTTTAAGGGTAGGGAGAATCCAATAGTCAGGTCGGCATCAGTAAGCCGTAACAGGCGACCCGATCGTGTCACTTCATACGCACCTATCGTAGTGACAAAAGAGTGGCCCTGGCGATAAACGGTATCGATTGCATAGGGATTAAATACTGATCTGAAATTGATGTCGAACTGCTCCAGAATCCTTGCCCTTGCAGTTAGCTGTGGCGGAGAAAGATTCATCGAATCACGGAAAATGTCATAACTGGTGCTAAGATTCAAACTCTCCAACAATTTGACTTTTTTCAACTGCCCAGTGGTATCAGACGGGTTCTTTACCTTCATCTCTAGATTATTACCCAGACTAAAATTAATGGAGCCATAGCGGCCGGCTACCGACGGCAGACTGTAGAGGCCACCCTGTTCAAAAATGCTGTACTCCTGCTCTCTTGCAACGAGATTTCCTTCAGCATCCTCTTCCATCCGGAGCAATGTTCGGTGATACTTACCCATATCATACCCAAGATCAGGTCGATAGCTAAAACTAATCGAGGGGTTCATCACATGTCTAACCTGCACAACTCGGCCAAACTTGGGATAAAACATCCCATAAATCCTTGGGGTATAGCTCAAGTTGATATTCGGACTGATGGCTTGCACATAAGAGAGTCGATTGATACGGTCGATGATGATGCTATCCATGGTTGGATCCCACGATTTTGTAATCTGCGAAAAATAGAGTAATCCCTTGTAACTCACCGATGGAGTGATGGTCATGTTATTAAAGGGTTTAAATGAAGCTAAGATTGGGATTTCATGCTGGAACCCCGTCTTCATTTTATTGAATATCTCAGGATTGAAAATCGAATCTTCCCTGGCTTTGATGCGGCTTTCAAAACTTGAACTATAGCGCATCTCTATCTTCTCGTACCATTTAGTGCCCGCACCCGATCCTTTCTTAAAAGGATAAAAGCGGTTAACCGAGAAGTTTGCCTGTGGGAGATTTAACACAACGGATCGGTCGTTGCTATTCTGAGTATGGCCAATCCTCGCCGTAAAATTGAGCAGTTTATTGGTAAAGCGTTGATTGTAGGCAATGGACGAAGACTTCGTATTGGTCATGTGCTGCAGCGGGTTCTGATAATTGCTATAGGTATTTAGCTGATCATATTTACTCGAGCTAAGGTTCACGCTGGCATTGAATGATCTCATAGGATGTGCCTTAGGATCCTGGGCGTGATTCCATTGGACACTGAAATCGTTCTGCTTCGAATATTTTGGTAATCCCTTCTCACCCAGCACGTTATTGGCGATATTTAATCCGAATCCACCCGAGAACTTATACCGTTTACGGTAATTAGTTCGTGCACCTAACTGCCAGCTTCCGCGCGAATAGATTCCGCCGGTCAGGGTTAGGTCCATCTTATCATTAACAGCCCAATAATACCCCCCCTCCCTGAGGTAGAATCCCCTTCTGGCTTCTTCGCCAAATTTGGGCATGATGATTCCGGAAGCCTGTTTCTCTTGCTTCGGGAAAAAACCAAAGGGAAGTCCGATCGGATACAGGGGAACGTCCTCCACAACCAAATAGGCCGGTCCGGATACTATTCCCCCATCTGGAGCCATTTGTCCCTTGGTGATCGCAAAATAGAAGTGGGGGTGCTCCGCATCGCAGGTAGTGAATTTTCCATCCTTGATGTTGAGCAGTCCAGTAGAATCTCGCTTGGTAATATGGCTATGAATAAAGCCAGCATCGCTGCCCAATCCTTCCTGCTTCATTCGGACTTCAATAACATAGGCTTTCTTTGACTCGAAGTTTAAGCGAAGTTCGGCTGTTTCGTAAGTATCCTTTTCATCTTTGTAAACAGCTTTGCTGATGAGATTGCCCAGGCTATCGCGGGTACCCTTAGCCAGCAGTTCTTTTTTGTCCGTACTCATCTCAATGTAATCGGCAGTAATCTCCATCCCTTGATACGTCACCCGACCTTCGCCGTATATTCTGATTTTGTTTTCAACCAGATCGACTACGGTAGAATCTCGAGCCGGGAATGCCACCACCGAATTGAGAAATGATTTAGTTCGTATGGCTGGCTGAATCGTATCGGGTTGGCTCCTCAACACCGAGGAAACATTGGCGGTATCCTTCCTGATGGGATTCACCTGAGCAGATAAGGCAGAGGTTAGAACCGTCAGCAGAAAAAGCGGTAGGGAAAATTTTCGTATTTTTATGAGCGTTATCAAATTGAGATTCTAGACAACTGCTAATGGAGCGGTTCAAAACTAAAGAAAAAATCACTATCATGCTTTGGCGTTCATTACAGATAACGAGCCTATCCGAGATCCATTGTAAGCAACCAAGGCTTAAACCTATTGGGCTGTTTCTGTTGATCTCCCTGATATATGCTTACAGTCCAGAACTACAAGCCCAAGCACCCCCTGCAAGTCCCAGGTTTACTGTCACTCTTGACACGGGGCATGGAGGCCTTACTCCAGGTGCTGTTGGGAAAAAGGCTAAAGAGAAGGATATCACCCTTAGCATCGCATTGAAAGTTGGCCAACTAATTGAGGCGGAAATGCCTGATGTTAAGGTTGTTTACACAAGGAAAACAGATGTCTTTGTGCCCCTGGATGAACGGGCAGCCATTGCAAACCGAAACAAATCAGATCTTTTTGTGTCCATTCACACCAATGCCAATGATAAGACGTACGTTACTGGCAGCGAAACTTATGTCATGGGATTGTCTAAATCCGATGATAACATGAACGTGGTCATGAAAGAGAACCAGGAGATCCTGTTGGAGGAGGATTACGAGACCAAATATGATGGCTTTGATCCCAATTCCACGCTCTCCTATATTAAATTTAACATCCTCCGTGATGATAATCTCACTCAAAGCCTGGAGTTTGCAGCTTTGGTACAGGATCAATTCCGAACCTTTGCCAGTCGCAAGGATCGTGGGGTACGCCAAGGTCCATTTTGGGTACTTTGGGCCACAGCCATGCCAAGCGTACTGATTGAAACGGGTTTTATCTCTAACATGACCGAGGAAGATTACCTATTTAGCTCTACAGGACAGAACACTTATGCCAGAGCCATTTTTAATGCCTTCAGCCAATACCGGAATCAGGTAGAGCAGCGCAGAAGAGAGGTGAGCGAACCCGAAGTAGCAACCACGGCAGCCCCTGCCCTACCGGTGAAAGATACTAGCACAAACACTGCAATTAAGAAGGCCGAAGAAAATATCATAAACGAAAGCACAACAACAGCTTCGACTGAAATCATCACCCATACCACACCAAACCCATCAGTAGAGTTTCGGGTTCAGGTAATGTCGACCACCAAGCGAATACCACTTGGCTCTCAAGACTTTAAGGGTTTTAAAGACTTCACCGAGTTCGTCCTCGACGGACGGTACAAATATATGTCAGCTCCGGTAGCTGATTATTCGGAAGCCCAGGCACTACAAAAGAAGCTAGCCAAAAGGTTTCCCGGTGCTTTTATTGTTCCCTTCAGGGGGAAGGAACGAATTACGCTGGAGGAGGCAATAGGAGGCAGGTAACAAAAAAAGTTCAGGCCATGAAAACCAGAACTTATTTACGGGTGGGTGTCCTTTTCTTTGTAGCCATTGCAATCATTTTTTGGGGTATTAACTACCTAAAAGGCCGTGATCTGTTGTCCTTTGAGAAGCACTATTTCTCGCGTTACGAAAGGATCGGCGGTCTTGCTCGCTCCAGTCCCGTCACAATTAACGGATTTCAGGTTGGCCAAGTAAGGGATATTCAACTTGATCATCAGGTAGATAAGCCAATTTTGGTAAAGTTTTCTATCAACAATAAATCGGTCGAGTTACCCATCGGAACTCAGACCAGAATATACAGTACGGATTTGATGGGAACCAAAGGAATAGAGCTAATTATCTCACAGTCTGAAGTTTATCATCAGGATCGGGATACCCTTCCGGGAAGGATCGAGTCGGACCTGAAAGATCAGGTCAACACTCAGATTCTACCCCTGAAAATGAAAGCCGAAGAGCTGATGGGATCGCTGGATTCTGTATTAACCGCCATCGGGATGGTATTTGACCAAGAGAACCGGGAGAACCTGGCCATGAGCTTTAATAGTATCACTAAGACACTGAACAACCTTCAGGGTACGTCGGTTTACCTTGATGAATTTATCCGAAATGAATCGGTCGGGGTAACCGGGTTAATCAAAAATCTGGACTCGGTAAGCCAAAGCCTCATTAGCCGAGCCAACGAGTTGCGCGACTTCATCGCTAACCTGACGCGCATTTCCGATACCCTTGCGGGTGCACCTCTGGAAGAATCGTTCAAATCCCTTAATGAAGTTTTGATAGGGTTGCACGAAACCATGTTTACCATTACTGAAGGAAGCGGAACATTAGGGAAAATCATCTATTCAGATTCCCTGTATGTTGCCCTCCTGGCTACCAATGCCAGCTTGAACCGTTTAATTGAAGATATCCGGATCAATCCCAGCCGATATGTGAGTCTGTCCATGAACGACAGGCGAAGGACTTATCTCAATCTCTCCGATTCGGATCTTGCCAAAGCACTCGAAGGAGAAGGTATCCTGACTTATTATCTCTGTGTGGACTCCAGGATACTGGAATCAGAAGAAACATACAAGACTCCACCTGAACTTGCCGGCCTAAACGATATTCAGATTGGGCAGCAACTTTTTTATTACAGCTATAAGAGCCAGAAGATCGAGGGCTGCATCCGAAGGCTCGAACGAGAGCGAAAGAGCTGGCCAAACGCAGGAATTTACACCTGGGTAGGAGGTGCCTGGACTCGCCTTAACCTTTAAAGAATGAAACCGGATTGAGCGGTAGTTAAACCTACGAGCAATCAAGCACTTAAGGGTAATTATTTGAATTTCAATGAATTAACAAGTTATTAACAATCTTGCAAAATTATTCACCTGACTTTAAGGACGATAAAAGAATTCCAAAAAAAGTCCCTGAAAGTTTGTTGTCAATTCTCATTTTTATCCCCATCTTGCATACAGTAATCCCTTGTGCTAACCTTTTAATAATCAGTATAAATGTCAACAAGCCATATCGAGGTATGGAATAAGTGTCTTTCGATCATCCAGGACAATGTTCCTTCGATAAGCTATCGGACCTGGATTGAGCCTATTGTACCTATTAGGCTAGAAGACAATATCTTAACGATACAAGTCCCATCCCCATTTTTTTACGAATACCTTGAGGAGCAGTATATTGATATTTTAAGTCGCACTTTGCGTAAGGAGTTAGGGCCGGAAGCGAAGCTCGAGTACAGTATTGTCATGGAGCAGAACGGCCACACCAACAGCAAGCCATACACCGTCAAGTTTCCCACACAAGCCAAGAATAATCTTAAGAATAAGCCTCTATCGATGCCGCTGGATGAAGAAGAGCGGACGATCAAGAATCCATTTGTCATCCCTGGGATCAAAAAGCTTCATGTAGATCCACAGTTAAATCCGGATTATTCATTTGCCAATTTTGTTGAGGGCGATTGCAATCGGTTGGCTCGTTCGGCCGGCTTTGCTGTAGCTCAGAATCCTGGTGGAACAGCGTTTAATCCTTTGTTGATTTACGGAACCTCGGGGTTGGGGAAAACACATCTGGCGCAGGCTATCGGGATTGAGGTAAAGGAACGGTATCCGGATAAGGTTGTTTTGTATGTCAATGCTAACAAGTTCCAGACGCAGTTCGTTGAGGCGATCCGGAATAACAATCGTAATGATTTTCTCCATTTCTACCAGATGATCGATGTATTGATCCTGGATGATGTGCAGGAGTTTGCCGGGAAAGAGAAAACCCAGGATACTTTCTTTCACATTTTCAATCACTTACATCAATCAGGCAAACAACTGATCCTGACATCAGATAAGCCACCAGTTGAGCTGAAAGGGATGGAACAACGATTGCTCTCCCGCTTCAAATGGGGCCTTTCTGCTGATCTTCAGGTGCCCGATTTTGAAACTAGAGTCCTGATTCTCAAGAGGAAAATCTATACCGATGGCATTCATATGCCTGATGAAGTGATCGATTATATCGCCTCACAAATAACCAACAATGTCAGAGAACTCGAAGGAGCTCTGGTCTCGCTGCTGGCACAATCAACCCTGAATAAAAAAGAAATCACCCTCGACCTAGTGAAGGAGATGATTGACAAGCTGGTAAAAAACACTACACGCGAACTCTCTATTGACTATATCCAGAAAGTGGTGAGCGATTATTTCAATATCCCTATCGACTTGATGCAGTCAAAAACGAGAAAGCGTGAGATTGTTCAAGCTCGCCAAATCTCCATGTTTTTCTGTAAGAACCTGACCAAATCATCCTTAGCTATGATCGGATCCCAAATAGGAGGAAAGGATCATGCTACTGTTCTGCACGCCTGCAAAACAGTTAACAACCTGCTTGAAACCGATAAGCGATTCCGACTCTATATTGAGGAGATCGAGAAGAAGCTTAAAATGTAACCCGAAGCAGGATGATACCCCTTTTAGCCTGACACCATGGGTCAACACACCGGCGAATTTGCCGCTTTGGTTACTGCATTTCTTTGGACAGGAACCGCTCTGGCATTCGAACAGGCTGCCAAAAGAATCGGTTCCATGGCAGTCAATATCCTCCGTTTGGCTATCGCTCTGGTATTCTTCTGTATCCTATCGCTGATCAGAAATGGTTCACTCATCCCCCAAGGCTTCACTTCTGATAGCTGGTTGTGGCTTTCAGTCAGTGGATTAATAGGATTTGTCTTTGGCGACTACTGCCTATTCAGCGCTTATGCCCTGATTGGATCAAGAGTCTCCAACCTGCTCATGGCCCTTGCTCCACCCATGGCTGCCCTGTTTGGCTGGATCCTCATCGGAGAACAGTTCACACCCAAAGGAACCATCGGGATGCTGGTAACTCTGGCAGGGATCGTAATCGTCGTCATGAGAAAACCTGGTAAACGCCTCAATATGAAATATCGTGTCAAAGGCGTTCTCTTTGGCATCGGTTCAGCAATTGGCCAGGCAATCGGTCTCGTATTCAGCAAAATGGGCATGAAGTCCTCTGATCCCTTCGCTGCTAGCCAGATACGTGTCATAGCCGGCCTGGTAGGGTTCATCTTCCTGTTTAGCATCCTGCGTAAATGGTCGAAGCTCATTCCCGCGTTCACACAACCCATCAATATGGGATTCATATCCATTGGCTCTTTACTAGGTCCGTTCCTGGGAGTATCTTTTTCCCTGATGGCCGTAAAATATACTTCCACAGGCGTGGCCAGTACAATTATGGCCCTGGTACCCGTGTTAATCATCCCACCTGCTATCCTGTTGCTACACGAAAAAATCACTTGGCGCGATTTGCTGGGCAGTTTGATCGCTGTATCCGGTGTGGCACTCTTCTTCCTGTAATCCCAAGTTTGTGGTGTTTTCATCCATTTAAACTACCTTAGCACATCAATTAGCCGCGACAGGATCTAATATTGGTTTACTAATGATGAATAAATCAGGGAGGTATAACCGTCTTTACGATCAAATCAGGCAGCTGCTGCTGAAATGTGAGAACCCCGTGGCCCGAATGGCAACCATCTGCGCTGATCTACACCATAATATGCCAAAATTTTTCTGGACTGGATTCTATCTGCTTACTGACCAAAGACTGATCGTGTCCGTTTATCAGGGACCAGTCGCCTGTATGGAACTTAGAAGAGACAAGGGTGTCTGCTGGGCAAGTATCCAATCGGGAGAAACAATCATCGTCCCGGATGTTAACCAGTTTCCCGATCACATCGCCTGCGATGCCCGCTCTAAATCCGAAATTGTCGTGCCCCTCCGTAATGGAGCCCTAGAAATCATGGGTGTGCTAGATGTCGATAGCACCGAAACAAATGCATTCGACCAAACAGACGCCATCTGGTTGGAAAAGATCACCGATCTTATCTATAACGTAAATAATCGGTGAAATCCACCCTTCCGTCCATTTAACTAATTTGAAATATCAAGATTATGAAGCCTATTCTGACTGGCGAAGATATTCGCCAAATAACCGAACGAGGGATGAAACCCCGTGAGATCGAAACACAACTGAAGAATTTTCAGAAAGGATTTCCACCCATCGTACTCAAAGAAGCTGCTACCACTAAACAAGGAATTCATAAATTATCTCCAAAAGCAACCGAAGAACTTGCTGCCCGATTCGAAGAGTATGCCCAGAATCATCAAGTAGTCAAGTTCGTACCAGCATCTGGAGCAGCCTCAAGAATGTTTAAACACCTGCTGGAATTCAGAGCAAAATATCGAGGAACTTACGAAGACCAACTTCTGCTGATTACCGATAAAAGCCCGGATTCAGTGTTCTACTTTTTTGAACACCTGCCCAACTTCGCCTTTTTTCAATATCTACTTGATGCCTTACAACTTAGAGGGCTAGATTATGACACTACCATCGTTGAAAGCCGGTACGAGGAAATTCAGAACACTCTCCTGACCGATAAAGGCATGAATTACGGAAACCACCCCAAAGCCCTGATCCCATTTCATGCCTACGGCGATCAAACACGAACAGCCCTGATC
>JAAYIP010000252.1 GCA_012523435.1 Bacteroidales bacterium
AAGAAATGGACCATGCCCGTCAGAGAATGGGGCGCTATTATTAACCAGCTGATCATTAAATTTGGTGACAGATGTGGTATACAATAAATCGGAAGCTATCCATTTACACAAAAATTTGTACAGGCTCGCGGATTACATGGATTTGACAATTACGAACTTTTTAAAAACCTGGAAGCTATTTGCCCAACACACTGTACCCAGCATATTGCCGAAATTAAAGCCCTCTATCCCGAAAAATATATTCAGGGTGGAGTAGGTAAAATCATAACGCTTTAACAACCTATCGAAAAGTTTGAGTTTATCTGCCTGTTATTAAATTAAGGATAACAAATACAAGATCAAAACTCCCCCTCCCGTTAAAATGATCAGCGTCATAAATAAGGGAAGCCAGGAAGACGAAGCATAGAATTGCTGATTAAGCTGTTTCTCCGTTTTTTTAAATTGAAGAAAACCCAGTGCAGCAATGATCACACCAACTGCGATCATGATTACGCCAACCATTGATGAGTAACCTTTTAGCACTTGGTCATCGGGAGATGTCAATAATAGCGAAAGATCCTCCAAGAAGAAAGCAAATTTTACTATTACAAAACCAAAACCCATTAAGGCAATACTTGTTCTGATCCATGCAAGGAATGTTCTTTCATTTGCTAAATGCTCCCGCGAGTTCTCAAAAATATTCTTTGTTTTTAACTCCTTCATGCTCCGATGTTTATCATTCAACCGCGATTCAAAATTACTAAAGATTAAAGAATCTACTCAAAAAACCTCATAGCTGCTAACCGGCATTGGATAATTCAACCTACTGAGAACTCTCTCCAGTAAAATTCCCTGATTAGGATCATAGTTATAACCATAAGTTGCTCTTACTCCGTAGGATATGAAATGGACAGCTCGATCTAGTGCGATAGGTAAATTATCTCCCTGCAGCAAAGACCCCGTTAATACACTGGTGAAACAGTCACCTGTTCCGGGAAAATCAGCCGGGATGTAATCAATGGGCACTTTCCAGAACTGAGAACCATTTCTGTTATAAGCAATTACAGAATACCTTTCTCCAAGGGGCTCCTCAGGAACACTGGTGACGACCACAATTTCAGGTCCAGTGGCTGATAATTCTAACATCCATTCTTTTATCCTGACCTCACTGACATCAGATTGATAGTGTTCCCCTAATAGCAAAAACATCTCTGTAAAATTTGGGGTAATCACATTGGCTCTCTGAATTAGGGATCTCATTTCTGACACCATTTTTTGATCGATCGGCGTATATAATCTTCCATTATCCCCCAAAACCGGATCAACTATGATCAACTGCTGCTCTCTTCGAAAAGTATCAATAAACTGCTGAACTATTCGAATCTGTTTATAAGAACCCAAAAAACCACTGTAGATGGCATCAAAAGCTACTCCTAACTCTTTCCAATGGTCTATCACTGGTTCCATGTGATTAGTGAGGTCATGGAAATGATACCCTTTATATCTACTGTGAGAAGATAGCACCGCAGTCGGCAATGGGCATACTTTTATCCCCATGGTTGACAAAACTGGGATAACCACAGACAAAGAAGTGCGCCCACAACCCGAGAGATCATGTATGGCAGCAATCTGCTTTACTGGTAATTGTTTTAACATATCAATAGCTGATAAGATTCCGAAATTTCACAGAAGTATTTCCAATCAATAATACCATAATCTTGTTGATCAAAGGTACAAAATGTGTCTTTGCTCGAACACTTTAAATAATCACCTCCAGAGAAGTGGATCACCTTTTGGCAGAATGCTGGGATATTTATCCGCCCTTTTCACCACCTGAAAGAAGGTTTTGCTGTGACGGCTTGTGATAAAACTGATAATCCCGATAAGGATGTTTGGAGAGATTTAACAACAGGCGCCTATGCCAACTTAGATGACAGTGAATTGAAGGCCAAAGAGAAGGAGCCCCGGGCTTCCAGCCTGAAAAGAATAACAAAGCTGGATTCTTCGCATCCCCTTCCGGATTCCGGAACTATTGGGGCCACTACATCGATAAAGATTCTTACAGCTATTTCTGGACCGCTGACCCCCACAGTAACAAAGAAGCATTCTATGTCTCTCTGTATTGTGGCAATGAAAATCTAATCAACTCCTACTTCGAAAAAAAGAATGGCCTGCCTGTGCGATTAGTTAAAGATTAATCCATCTACTTAGGTCAAAGCAAACTGGATTAAGTCTCCGATATACGAATTGCGAGGAACTTTCCGTAAAATTGTAGTCTTAAGGTTTTGAAAAGATTGAATAAATGAAAACACAACTCTTCACGCTGATTTTTTGCTTCGCTTTTATATCCACTACTGCTCAGGTTCAACCACATAAGTTCGATCAACTCAAACAGGAACTGGCTACACCCAATGAATATCGTACCGCTTCAGGAGCTCCCGGACCAGATTATTGGCAACAACAAGCCGATTATACCATGAACATCCGTCTGGATGAAGAAACCCAACGGATTTATGGCGATGAAGTCATTACCTACTTTAACAATTCGCCGGATGTCCTTGATTACCTGTGGGTTCAGCTTGATCAAAACATGAGAGCCCCCGATAGTGACACCCGAAAAATCCAGAGTGGCGGTCTCTTCGGTGGTCAATACACCAGACCTGGTTATCCCCAGGCTACTCCAAGAATCGGTACCCGGCAACTGACAGAGCTGTTCAAGACCTTCGAGGGTGGTTTCAAAATCGAGTCGGTACAGGATAAAACCGGCCAGGACCTTCCGGTGACAGTTGTAAACACCATGATGCGCGTTGATCTGCCTAAACCATTAAAACCAGGTTCAAAGTATCAGTTTTCCATACGCTGGTGGTACAACATCAACGACCGGATGAAAGACGGAGGTGGCCGGTCGGGCATGGAATACTTCCCCGAAGAGGATAATTACATCTTCACCATCGCCCAGTTTTACCCCCGGATGGCCGTGTACAACGAAGTGGAAGGGTGGCAGCATAAGCAGTTCCTCGGTAGTGGGGAATTCACCCTGCCCTTTGGGAATTTCACGGTTAACCTGACTGTCCCGGCCGACCATATAGTCGGTGCCACGGGTACCCTACAGAACGCTAGTGAGGTTCTAACACGCCAACAACGCGATCTGTTTGAACAGGCTCGCACCGCCATCGATCCGGTGATCATCGTCACAGAAACTGAAGCCCGCGAGAAAGAAAAAACTAAATCCAGCGATACCAAAACCTGGAAATTCCGCGCTGAAAATGTGCGCGATTTCGCGTTTGCAACTTCCCGAAAGTTCATCTGGGATGCCATGGGAGTAAAATTTGGCGATCATATTGCAATGGCCATGTCGTACTACCCAAAAGAGGGCAATCCCTTATGGGAAAAATACTCCACCCGCGTGGTGGCTCATACCATTAAGACCTACTCAAAATACACCTTCCCTTATCCCTACCCCGCAGCTATCTCCGTTCATACCAACCATATCGGGATGGAGTATCCGATGATCTGCTTTAACGGTGGTCGCCCGGAACCCGATGGAACCTATTCCGAAGGCACAAAATTCGAACTGATCGGTGTGGTGATTCATGAAGTCGGACATAACTTTTTCCCGATGATCGTCAACTCCGATGAGCGGCAATGGACTTGGATGGATGAAGGAATGAACACTTTCATGACCGGCGTTGCTGCCCGGGAGTGGGATGCCAACTTCCCTAGCTGGTCAGGCAAACCAGCCGACCTGACCTGGTATATGTCTGGAGATCAGTCGGTAATGAATCCCATCATGACTAATTCCGAATCCCTCCGGGACTTTGGAACCAATGGCTACGCCAAGCCGGCGACTGCGCTTAATATGCTACGGGAAACCATCATGGGACCTGAGCTTTTTGAGTTCGCCCTAAAGACCTACGCCCAGCGATGGATGTTCAAGCACCCCTCTCCGGAGGATTTCTTCAGGACCATGGAGGATGCCTCAGCTGTGGATCTCGACTGGTTTTGGAGAGGATGGTTTTTTGGAACAGACCCCGTGGATATCAGCCTAAGCAGTGTTAAACACTACCTCCCCCGGAGCCTGGATCCCGCCGTCACTAAAAACGAGGATAAATTGGCTCATCAGAACCAACCGGAGTATGTCTATTTCAAGCGAATGCGGGAGGCAGGATTCCGTACTGCAGTAGAACAGGATGAACGACTGCGCGACTTTTATGACACCTACGATCCTTTTCAGGTAACTGAACGAGAGACGGAAGCCTACAAGCAGCTACTGGAAAGTCTTAGCGACGAAGAGAAAACCCTGATCGACAAGGGGTATCACTTCTATGAACTCAATTTTGAGAATAAGGGAGGGATGGTGATGCCCATCATACTGAGGATCAAGTATTTTGATGGCACCGAAACGATTGAGCGTATTCCAGTCCAGATTTGGCAGGTGAACACCGAAAAGGTTACCAAGCTGATCAAATCAGAAAAAGAAATTAAAGAGTTTGAGATTGACCCGTATCTCGAAACCACCGACATTGACCGCACCAACAACTATTGGCCACCTCGAAATGAGCCCACTCGTTTTCAGATTATTAAAACACAGGAATATCGTGGCGGAGGCACCAATCCGATGCGCGAAGCTAAGAAGTAATCAGCAAAAGCCTGAAAGATCGATCATGCTAGGTGGAGAATGACAAACCGTTGATAATTAAGTCAAGGCTCAATTACATCATCTCTTTCATTGCCTGATAGGCTTTTTCGCCGTAAACAATCGAAGGTCCACCACCCATCGAAATTGTAACCCCGATAGTTTCTACAATTTCCTCCTGGGTTGCTCCAGCCTCTAATGCCGCCTTAACATGGCAGGCAATACAGCCTTCACACCGGATTGCAATTGCAATACTGAGGGCTAAAAGTTCTTTTACCTTTTTTGAAAGCACATTATCAGCTTCAGCACCTTTATTAAGGGCCATAAATCCTTCGGCCACCTTTGGATGCTCTTTTGAAAGAGTTCCGATAAAATTATAAACTCGCTGGGCTTGTTCTTTGAAATTTTCCATTTTTTACTCTTTAAAATTTGTGTTACAACTTTGTATTTGACTTCATATTTCTGTTTCATCAAAACAACCCTAACCCGGAATTGTTCAAAACCTACCCTATTATCGATAACCTCTAAAAAGGTTTTTTGGTAACGATAAACGATAGAAACTTTAAGTCAAAAGATAACTCCATAACTACTCTGGTCATCAGAGCGTTACAAGGACAACCCAATTAGATCATCTTAAAGCGTCAGGCTGATCGTTTTGCTGATAAACGGCTCCGTACCCTCCTGAGGGAAGGTGACTGTGTAGATACTTTTGGTCCCCTTTTTCTCTTTTAATGTCGCTCCCACAATTTTCTTAACCATAGATCGCTCAAATACCTCAACATCATACGATGGTCCGGGTACTCCTGCTACCGTTAACTGATAGGTATGGGTTAAGGTATCGAATCGCTCTTTCTCAATCTTAAGATGAACATCTTTGTCGTTTAGTTTAAGATCATGCAGGTTGTGGAAAACGCCGATCCCTCCTGTGGTGCGTATCTCGATATCGTCTTTCCCGGTTAAAACCATGGCGGGTATCTCCACCCTGATATTCTGCACCATATCTGATACTGAGAACCTGATTTCTTCGCCATTTACCTCAACAGCTGAGACTTGAGTTGCCAAAGGCAAAATCGCCGCGAAGTGTGTGTCGATCTTATCCGCGGCCTTTGAGTTAAGGGAATAACAATATTTCCCGTCATCCTGGCTATAGGTTAAATGAACAACTTTCCTTCCAATGTAAATGTTTCGGACATCAGCAGCAGTCCAGTCGACCGGGAAATCCGGTGCCAGCGACAAGGAATTGGCAAATGCATCGGCTTCCAATCCCAGCATTCCATCGGTCAGAGCCAGCACGCTCAGGGCTGTGGACCATTGCTGATGGGTGCAGATGCCTGAGAACTGCAGTGCATCGCCGGCAATAACCTCCGGCAGGTTACCATAATCCCAATAGATATAGTTTTTGAGATTGCCCAGAATATGCCGGAATCCCTGCATGTTTAATCCGGCTTTATACTCTTCGAGAGCTGCGCAACCAGTGAAAAAAGGCCAGATATTGCCATAGTTATAGCCCCCGATCGCATAATAGGGACTATTGTAACCCACCATTTTCACCCCCCAATCAGTGGAATAATATTTCGAAGAAAAATTCTCGGCCGTCTGGATTGCCTTTTGTTGGTCTGTGAGCCCAAAGAAAATAGGAGTACCCCCCAATACACATTTCTTCTCCTGATAAGTACCATCTTTCATCAGTCCGTGATTGAAAAATCCCAATCGCTCATTCCAGAAACCTCCATTGATCTTACTGATAACCAAATCCATATCTTTCTGATAGCGTTTCCCCTGCTCGGCCTTGCCCAGTCTGGCAGCCATGTGAGAAGCCTCCCGGAGAGCTGCTGCCCAACAGGAAGCCAGGTAAACTTCCGTGTGTGCACCATACAGCTGGTTACACTCCTGCCATCCATGTCCAACATTGGTATTTTCGATCAACAGGTCGCCATCGGTATCAGTTGAGTAACAGAAATCCATGGCCTTCTCAACATGATTCCACTCCTTACGAATCAATTCAATATCGCCTGATCTCCTTAGATAATAGCCCGCAAGCGCGACATAAAGAGGTGTCGCGTCAGAAGCGTCATAATGCACCGATCCGCTGGTGGTGAGCTCGTGATAAATCTTCCCTTCCGGGGCCTGGTATTTCCCGAATGTCACCAGGATTTCCCGCACCTTATGATAGTCTCCGATGGCTGAGAGAGCCATGCCAGTAAGCTCCGTATCTCTTCCAAAATACCACGCGTAGCCGGGCCTGCCACTCTCCTCATGTCCTCCGTTCCAACCTCTCGCCGTGGTGAAATAGCCCGACATCAGGGAGCTTCCTATTGACGGTGTATAGCAATAAAACCTATCGGTAGAGATGAGTGCCCACCGGTAGGCCTCATTAAAAAGTGAATCACTTGAATTAATGGATAACAACTTCTTATCAAAAGAGTTAAAATAGTTATTCGCTTTTGTATGACAGGGGTGACCTGTCGAAGGCTGTCACCATATTGATTTTCTTTGCTTTATCGCAGAGATAGGCTACTGTTCCATGGTCCGATTGCGAATAAGACAGCGTTCCGGTTGACTCCAGCGAATAGGGCCACATCAGCCTCAGATTGGAGTTATAGTAAACAAAAATACGGTCCACCGATTGGTTCTCCCAGTCATATCTCACCACGAGGAGAGGATCGGTTAAAGAGGCAACAATATACTCCCGGAGGATGGTTCCATCATTGAGTGTGTATTTTCTCTCAAACGATTCAGGTCGTTTGGTTACCGTGGGGATCAGATCGTTTAACCAGATGATATCGTTAGAGTCTATATACTTCACCCCCACCGTCAGATTCCGCAACGCCATCAGCGGGTGGATCCATACTTCATCTATACCGGCAGGCTCTTTACCCATAGCCAGTATTTGCTGACCGGAGACATTCCAGTAATAGTTTTTGGTACCGGTCCGGCTATGTTCCATGGGAGAAGTCAAGGGATTCCAGTTTGGTTCAGTTTGAGGGGTAATGTTCACTAATTCAAAAGGAACCCGGATAGTCGTTGTAGTATCGTATTGCCAATAATTTTCAGTAGTTGCAAACTCTTTACCTGACAGATAATCAATACAGTTATTGATAAAAATCTCACACACTGCTCGGTTTACATTAGGCTTGGAGAAATATAAATACCCTCCTATGGATAGAATCTTGCCTTCTCCAAGAGGGATTTCCCACACCAACTTACGGTCTTCGTGGTATCGAATGTAGGCCCAATTGATACCTGCCACTTTGGAACCAGCTGCACGTGGCACTTTTGTACCAGAAAATCCGATGGTTCTGGCCAGGTGGTCCACGGTGGCCTTCCAGGTATAGGCACCACCATACAATCCGTCGTAGATTGGGTGTTCCCTGTATCCATGAAAACCAACAGCACGTCCAAAGCCATCGTCTGTAGCATCCTGATATTCAACCCGTAAAGGCTCCGGCTCAATATCCCATTTGTTCATCAGGTTCACCCCGTCCATAGTCAGAAGCAGGGATCCGCCATTTTTTACGTAGGAAAGAAGCTCCTTTTCCAGGTGGATCTCGTGTGGAGCTATTTCGGCTGAATCGCTTCGGTGATAGATCACCACCGATGCTTTTTGAAGAGATTGGGCCTTTATCTTTAAAGCATCAATCTGTTGCACTGTATTTCCGGCACGTTCCAGTATGGCCGTCAGGGAGTCAAGCTCACTCTTATTGGTGAATTGGGATTTCAAAATAACAACCTGGTATTCACCGGCCTGGGTGAAAAAACTTATCAGCAAGAGCAAGAGGGGTACGAGTAGTGCTTTTCTCATGTAAAGAATGGTTTTAGGTTATAGATTCATGTCGATGTTTCCATAAAATTTGACTCTTTCATGGCCATTTTCCTTGCTTTTAAAGGTACACGAAAATGCCCGGAACTCTACTTTACAGTGGACCAGATTTTAGGGGGGGGGGGAGTCACCAGAAAATGTACATAAAAAAAACCGACCCATCTGACAAACAGACAGATCAGTTTTAACCTTTGAGGTCACAAGCGGTCGTTTTACCCTGATATATAACGACTTAAAACGATCGAAAGTGTAATATTCATCAGTCAATTAACCTTTTTGAGATTCACCGGAGTTGGTCAATTGATTCTGGCGGACATTGATCACCTGGTTCGGCGGAAAATGTTAAAAAGCCCGGCGCGGACTGTTTTTTTGGAAAAAGAAACAATAAGATTAAATTTGGATGAAGAATTAACCAGGTCTTAATTGTGTATTCAGGTAAGGCCATAGAAAAAGAAAGGAGGTAGATATCGCCAGCAAACGATCCGTCCACGTCAGGATGGCTTGATCTGGGAGTCACCGGCCACCACCGGTAAGGAGAACTTGAAAATTTAACCTACTTTCTCTCGGTAAGTATTAAAAAATCGCATAAATTTATCCTGCTATGATTCAGACTATTAAAACAGGACGGAGTCTTACCAGAAATAGGTGTTGTTTAGGAATCAAAAACAATCTTCTACTATTAACAAATTTGGGTGCTGTGATTATGAAAAATATTTTTTTTGCATTTTTCGCCTTTACTTTCTTACTTTTTCTATCAAATTGCCAAAAAGTCGATTTTAAGGAACAAGTTCAAAAACAAATTGAAGTTCTTGTAAGCCCCAACATTTTGAATGTGGAGACTACCCTTGAGACAGTTAATGGAATATTAAAAATTGAATCTGATGCCCAGTTAGTTCAACTCATGGAATTTATTTCAACAAGCAATGATGACATGTTGAACAAATGGGAAGAAGAACTTGGTTTTGAATCCCTTCGCCATATAACCGATGATGCTTACGAAATTGCCTCAAGTGTAAAAAATTTAAAAGAATTTGAAAGCACCATTCAAAATTATAGCGAATATATTACGGTTAAGGAGTTATCAGGAGAAAAGGAATTAGTTTGTACTTGCGAAAGCAGATTCTTTTCATCATTAGCTAATTCTAAAGGACTTTTTGTAACGGGATCAACAGTTAACAGGATTCTGGGCGATTATATACTTTCAACTGATTTCAACAATGTTAATTTGTTAGAGGTTTTCACCTTAAGCAATGTTTCGGTACTAAAGTTAAATAATGTCAGAGTTCAAAATACAAGGCAAGAACCTAGATTAAAAACCAATTGTAGTAATTCCTTTAGTTCTTCTGTTACTGTTGGAGATTACAGAGTCAAAACCGAAGGCTATATTCAAAGTTATGTGCTTTATTATGACCCTTACCCGTATTCAACTTGTATTGATGGTGTGCAAATTACAACGGGATACAAAAAAAATTTCTTAGGTATTTGGGTTAAGCATGATTCTGATTTGGCTCAAGGCGGGCATGGGACCATAATATATAATTTGAACTATGGGGGAGATGTTACCCTACCAGGTACTTTTCCGTATTATTTGGAAAGCGACCATCAGGATATTGAATGCCATCATAGGTGGGCTACTTTAGATAGTAACCTTACAAGCATGACAATGTATCTCTCTCACTTTGATGTATGGGGAAGTAGTTCGAACGTACCCACAAATGTAACAGCTTCTTGTGGCTCATAAATAACATACAATGACTCCCTGCTTTGAGGTTATTGTTTTATCTTCTGGTCTGTTTAAAAAATATGAATCTAAATATTTGTTTGGTATTTGGTCGGTATAGAATTAACCTGTCTAGGCATTGTACGCTCTGAACGCTATCACAACTAAAAAGGAAATTATAATTAATGAGTTCATACCTTCTTAAAAAAAAATATATTTGGTTTTCCATCCTTGTAATTATCGCGCTCCTTAACCTTTGGAGCTGCGAGAAATCCATTGATATCGAGTTACATGAGACAAAACCTAAAATTAAAGCTTTTGGCCTTTTCGAGCTTGGCAATCCGGTGAATTTGAGTCTGGCTTTTACTTCTTCTATGACCGATGAAGTACTTGAGCATCCAATTAACGGAGCCAATATAAGTTTGTTCCAGGCGAATCAGCTGGTTGGCCAATTTACCCCATCCGGAGTGGGGCAGTATTTGTCCGATTTTACTGACTATTCGCCCGGTGATACCCTGAGCTTTAAGACCAAGCTGGACGATCGGCTGGTTTCGTCCACTACTGTAATTCCGTATCCCCTTAATGACGTTTCTATCGCTCTTGACACCGTTCCCAAAACCAGACCGGCCGAACAATTTGTCTTGGAATTCACCATCTCTTTCCAGGATCAGTCGGATGTCACGAACTATTACGTGGTTGAGTTATGGTTGCGGGCAATTGCTGATCAATCCACAAGCA
>JAAYIP010000253.1 GCA_012523435.1 Bacteroidales bacterium
ATGTAGTATGGTGAGAAAACAGCCATACCTGATGATTATTAAAGCAAAAGATAATGATCAGGAACTCTCTCTAATCGACAGTAAAAACATAGAAGTGAGTGTGTTAGCTCCAAAACCGGAAAACCTCACTGCAACTCCGACATCCAGTCATATTGAACTCACCTGGGACCCCTCGATTTGCGCTAACGCAGCAGGGTACAGGATATACCGAAGTATCAATCCGATTATCTTCAACCCCGGTGAGTGTGAAACCGGAGTTCCGCCTGAACTTGGATATCAATTGATTGGAACGGTTAGCGGACATCAGAATACCCAATATATCGATAATAATAGAGGACACGGCCTGCAACAGGCTACTAATTATTGTTACCGGGTTATCGCTTGGTTCGAAGATGGCGCAGAATCTTTTGCATCAGACGAAGTCTGTGCAAGCTTGGTCAGGGGAATTCCACTCATCACCCAGGTTTCGGTGGAACAAACATCGCTCGACCAGGGAAAGATGCGAATCTCCTGGCGGAAACCTGAGACAGCGGAACTGGAGGGCGCTACAGGGCCCTTTAAATACTTGCTTTACCGATCTATCGGGATGTTTGGGATTGATCCGGTGCTGATCGATTCACTAAATGGTTTGGAATCTCTATCGTATCTCGACCAAAATATTAATACGCAATTAATTCAATGGTCATACCTGGTAGAATTGTGGAATGTAGAGCCGGGAAATCGCTACCGGATTGGAGTTCCTCAGCTGGCTTCATCCATGTTTGTCAATTTATCGTCACTCAATAAAGCACTGAGAATCAGTTATTCGAAGAATGTCCCCTGGACTATTCATCACTATACCATTCTTCGACAAAACGAGTTGAGAGAAGATTCGGTTGGTCAGACGGCCGATCTTAACTACATCGATAGAGGCTTGCAAGAGGGCCAGAATTATTGCTACCGGGTAAAGAGTACAGGAGAATTTCCCGATTTAGGCATCAAGGGACTGGTTAGTTATTCCCTAATTAGTTGTGCCGTTCCTGTGGATACCGTACCTCCCTGCCCGCCAATACTGGTAGCTCGTAGTGTCTGCGTCAGTTTGGCTAACCGACTAACGTGGAATAACGTGAATGATTCGTGCGCAGAGGATGCAGCATTCTACCGGATCTATTATCGTAGTACACTGGATGGGGATATGGCTAGGATTGACTCGGCTGCCCCGGCAACCAATACTGCCTATTGGCACTATCCTGAGAATACCATGGCAGGATGCTATGCGGTAACTGCAGTTGATTCAGTTGGTAATGAAAGCGAATACTCCAACATAGTCTGCCTGGATGAGTGCATCAATTATTCCTTGCCAAATGTTTTTACCCCCAATGGCGATGGTATAAATGACCTGTTAAGACCAAATCCTTACAACCGGGTTGAGAAAATCGATCTGAAAGTTTTTTCCAGGTGGAATACCCTTGTTTTTCAAACCGAAGATCCGGAGATCAATTGGGATGGTAAACATTTTCGAACCGGTAAATTGGTGGCCCCAGGCGTATATTATTATGTTTGCGATGTTTATGAACATAGGCTTACCGGAATGGAACCCCGGTATCTCACCGGATTTATCCATATATTCCACGATGGAGCCAGCCAGGGTCGCCGATGAAAAGAATTGCCAACATAGGAATCTTGATAATCCTGCTCTGGCAAACGTTGTCGGCTTGGGGACAGAATCAGGATAGTCAGATGATTCGGGCTCGCTATCTTTTGACAATCAATGATTTAGATTCTGCAAAAGAACTTATGGATAAGCTCTCACCCACTTCTGTCGATCAGAGCTTGTACAATTTCACCTATGGGATGGTTTTACTTGGTTTGGGAGATCTGAATAGAGCTGAACCTTATCTTTTGCGCGTGAACGGAGATCTTGCCGTCAAGGCTTACTATCAGTTAGCCCGATCTTATGCCAAGCTCAACTATGCAGAGAAATCTACGGAGTATCTGGCGCGCCACCTGGCTTCGAAGAATCATTATCGGGAGGTTTTCGTCAAAACAGACCAAGCTTTTGCCTTGATTGATGAGTCCAGGCCCTGGATCAGGCTTTGGCAGCAAGAATGGTACTCCGATATTGAAAACCTGATTCGTGAAGGGGAGTACCAGCTTTCAGGAAATCATTGGGAAGCTGCTAATGAAGTGGTTGGGAAAATCTTAGCACTGGAACCGGCTTCTCCAGATGCTCATTTTCTTCACGCGAGAATCGAGCTGTCATTAGAAAAACACCGCGAAGCAAATCGTAATTTAGACCAGGCAATTCAGAACGCAGGGAACCGCCTGGATCTGCTGGAAGAGATCTTGACTTTTTGCCTAAACCAGGAGGACTATAAGCGGGTAATTGTACTTGCAGATCAGCTGCTTAAGTTGGATCCTACCAATCCGGATTATCTTTTTACTCGAGCCTTAGGCCGTATTGCTGATGGTAATGAGTCATTGGTTGCCAGAGAGATGCAGGAAATCAGTGATATTGGCATTGCTCCATCAGAACTCTATTATCAGGCTGCCATTCGAACAGCTTCTTCCACCCCGGAAAGGGCCGAACAATACTTGAATCAGGCTATCAGTCAATGTCAAAAGCTGGATGATCGCTATTATTACCTGCGAGGATTGGTCAGAAAATCGATGAATCAATTTGAACAGGCTTTGGAAGATATGGCTATGTCATTGGATATCAACCCAAAACAACCTGATCTCTATTTTGAGCGTGGTGATATTCGCCTGTTGCTGGGGGATAAGCAAGGGGCCTGCTACGACTGGAGACGGGCGCTTTCACTGGGCCATAAGCAAGATCCGGATCGTCTATACAAGCACTGTAAATAGCCGGGAGTTATTTGTTTTTACCACTAAACTTTTCTGCTGTTGAACTGACCAAATGAAGCAGATCCTCCATCTCCTTTCTTGTTGTCAAGGGATTCATGATACAGGTGCGGAGATAGGTCCGCCCCATAATTTTTGTTTGAACGATGTAGAACTGCCCGGATTCGATGATGGTTTTTCTAACATCAGCATTGATCCTGTCGATCTCTTCCAATGGTAGTGATGGATCAATCCATCTGAAACATACTATATTCGTTTCAGGCTCGTAAGGGAGTTCGAAATCAGACGATTGGGAGATTAGAGTGGAAAATTCTTTACCTAAATCATAGCAGGTAGTCAGGTAATCGATAAAGACCTGCGGTCCGTAGGTCCTGAGGATCGAATAGACTTTAATTCCCATCATGTTTTTAGTACACTCCAGAGTTCTAACAGCCGAATTGAACCAGAGCTCACGTTCTTTCTCGTGAAGGATATAGACGGCTTTCTGGTTAAATGGATCATATGATCGATGTCCTTCGCGGAAGAGTACGGCAGTCGTCAGGGCGCTGATACCTAGCATTTTATGAAAATCAATCACGACTGAATCAGCCAGCTCGATTCCGCGGGTAAGGTGTTGGTATTTTGGGGTGATGGCTGCGGCACCACCATGGGCACCATCCACATGAAACCAGAGGTTATTTTTTCGGCAGAATTCAGCAATTTCTGTGAGCGGGTCATAGGTTCCGGTGGAGGTGGAGCAGGCATTACCCACGACTGCGATTACGGATAGTCCTTGTTCCCTGGCCTGATTAAGGCAGGCATCCAGTTGGGAAGGATCCAGACGAAAGTGGTTGTCGGTTGGTACTTTGATCACCCCTTGTTCACCCCAACCCATGAGCTGAACAGCACGGGCAACGCTGTAGTGAGCCTCGGCGCTGACCATCAAAGCAGGATGAAACCCATCCTGATGACCCTTTTGCCAGAGGTCATATCCTGCTTGACTCTGACGGGCAGCCAAGAGTGCAGTCAGATTGCCAAGAGATCCGCCTGAAGTAAGGATTCCGGCCGAATCTTCATCGAATCCGATTGCTTTGGCTAACCAGTCGGTGACCACCCGCTCCATAGCCGTGCTGACCGGTCCCATCTCGTAAATGGCTGACCCATTATTTAGCGCCCCATTCAGCATCTCGCTGAGTCCGGCTATCGGAATCGAGGCACAAACCTGATGCCCCATATAACGGGGATGATGGATGTGGATGGTTTCTTCAATGGTGTCTTGCCAGAACTCATCGAATTGGAACTCCGTTTCCAGTTCATTCCGCCAATGCTCCAATCGTTCATCAGGCTCCTTCCATGGAAGGACGCTTGTAAGTTTCTGATTATAACTGTCTTTAAGATGGTTGGCAATCAAATCAACCAACCGATGGGCTTGTTGCCTGAACTCTTCAGGATCGTAAGCCTTTCTAAGCAAATCAGTCATGAGTCCTTTTAGCAGTTTTCTCCACGGTTTGTTTACCGGGTACCTCACTCTTGGTTTTTCGCTTCCACAACAGGAAGAACAGTCCGACCAGCGCTAGAGGTAAACTGAGCCATTGACCCATGTTAAGTTGCATATTGGCTTCAAAGGCAACCTGGTCTGCTTTTAAAAACTCGATAAAAAAACGGAAGCCAAAAACCAATAACATAAACAGGCCAAAGATTCGACCCTCTTTGAAACGGGTCTCAGTTTTAAAGAAGAGGTACATCAGTAGGAGAAAAATGGTGAGATAACCCAGAGCTTCATAGATCTGAGTTGGATGACGGGGGATATTATCTTCCCGAATAAATATGAAAGCCCACGGAACTGAGGTCGGGTTTCCATAGATCTCGCTGTTAATCAGATTGCCGGTTCGAATAAAGACACCTGCCAGGGCTGCTGGAATAACCACCCGGTCAAGAGCCCAAAAAATTGATTTTTTGCTGTACTTTCTTGACCATAGCCATAGCATCAGGACAATACCAATGGCACCGCCGTGGCTGGCAAGTCCCCCATGCCAGATTTTGAGGATCTCCGAAGGATTAACCTTGTAATAGGCCCAATCATAAAAGAAAACATGACCTAAACGTGCCCCAATGACGGTACCGATTACGACGTAAAGAAACATCGAGTCGATCCAATCGCGGTTAACTCCATCAAACTTGAACATCTTGGATACGAGGATGATCCCGCAAACAAAGGCAGACGCGAAAAGTAGTCCATACCAGCGAACGGTCCAGGTTCCGATCTGAAACATGATGGGATCTACATCCCAGATGATTCCGTTAGTAGGTTCCATAAAATTGTAGTCTTTAACTTTCCAAAGGTAGTTTTTTCAGTAGGATTATGGGACCTTTGATGCATGTTATGGTCGTATAATCCCGGGTTCATTATATGTAAAAAAGTGTTTTCTTTACCAAAAAATCACTGAACCTATGAAAGCAACACATTGGATGGTACTATCCTTGGCTTGTTTCGTCAGCTTCGAAGCGGCTACATGCCAGACGGTTGATTCGCTGAAAACCGAAGCGGATGAAAAAGCCAAAAAGGGATTTAGTTTTGGTGCAGTACCGGCGATTGCCTATGATTCTGATTTAGGATTCAGGTACGGTGCACTGGCCAATTTTTACCACTATGGAGATGGTTCAATCTATCCTTTTTACAAACATTCGCTGTACGTTGAATGGTCGCATACCACGAAGGGAAGCGATTTGAAACAGATCAAGTATGACTCTGAATACTTGATTCCCGGAATTCGGGTAACTGCTGATGTTCGCTTGGAGACTGAACAAGCCATGGATTTTTACGGATTTAACGGATACGAAACCCGTTTCAATCCGGCACTTTCTACCACTGGGAGTGATGATTATATCAGTCGGATGTTCTATCGAATGGACCGTAGAACCTTTCGAGTTCGCGCAAATTTCCAGGGCAAAATCATTGGCAGGCAGCTTCGCTGGTTTGCAGGAGTGTCACACTATAATCTGGAGCTCGGATCGGTGGATATTGATCATCTGAATAAAGGTAAAGAGGGGGACAATCTGTTACCAAAAGTTGATGGCCTGTATGACCGTTTTGTCAAGGAGGGCGTGATACCCTCGGATCAGGCTACCGGAGGCGGTGTAACTACCGTGGCTGCTGGAATTGTGGCTGATACGAGAGATAATGAACCCAATCCCAATAGAGGGATCTGGTCTGAAGCTTTGGTGCTGACGTCGCCCGGTTTTATCGGCAATAAAAACCCGTACACTACATTAATATTAACTCATAGACAGTACTTTACAATATTTCCCAATAGACTGACTTTTGCTTATCGCCTGAACTACCAAAGCACCATCGCTGGTCAGATCCCTTGGTATATGATGAGTTTTACGTTCAGTTCCTATGAAAATCAGGAAGGGATTGGAGGAAGCAAAAACCTGCGGGGCGTTCTGCGAAATCGTGTTGTTGGTGAGGGATATGCGTTGGGGAATTTTGAGCTGCGATGGAAGTTTGCAAAGTTCAACCTCTTCAAGCAAAACTTCTATCTAGCCTTGTCTCCTTTTATCGATGTAGCCAGGATTACCAAGCCTTACAATCCTTATGATGGTTTTGCCATTCCGGAAGCTTACCGTGGGAGCGAAGACGGATTCCATGTTGGCTATGGGGCCGGTCTGCATATCGCGCTGAACCAGAACTTTATTGTCGCAGTGGATTACGGTTTGGCGATGAATACCGCATTAGATAAAAATGATGGGAAGAGCGGTCTGTACATTGGACTGAATTTCCTGTTCTAATCCAAATCCCTTGTTCTAAGGAGGATTATTTTTGATAGTCCTCCTTTTTTTTTATTTCTCCATCAAGGCTTGTACAGCTTTGTAAATGGCCATCTTGGCGCAGGTCTCATACACCTTCAACTCCTGATCATGAATAGTGCCACTGACCCTTCTAAAATCGATTCCCAGCTCACCAGCATTGTCTATTTTGTCTCCGGTATGAAACACCCCTTCAACATCCTGGATAAGATTTTTATCAGAACTATACACTTGAATTCGACACCTCATTTTGACTATTTTCTTCTGCTGCTCAAGAGGATCGGTCTGGTTACTGCCATCCAGTGATAATGAACTGATATCTTTGAGGTGAATGCGTAGATACTGATCGGCAACCTCAGTGGCTACTGCCTTTGAGAGATTCGCAGAGGGGAACCCATACCGGTTAGATTTGACTGAGGAGAGCGTGTCCAAGGGAAGGAGGTCCATTCCGGATTTTTCAAGTTGACTGATTAAGAAGGGATTAACTACTTTATAAACATATTCCGGTCCGCGTTTGATCCCCTTCACACCATAGTTTTTTAGGTATTCTTTTGTGGGCATATCACCCTGATCACTCGTCAGCTCGATCTCGACTGTGTAGTTAAAAACTGCCGTTTCCTGGGCGTTTAGGTTAACACTGGCGATCAGTAGATACAATACCAGTGCAGCGATTCTGGTAAGTTGTCTTTTCATTGCCGGAGTATTTTACCCTAAATATACGTTGCATTTCTTATTGAATCTTATGAAACGCAATAATTTGAAGGATTTTCTCAGCAACAGTATCTGGGGTTATAAGTTTCATGCATCGCATAGGATCGCTTCTCAGATGACAGGGGCTCTCTCCGTAAACTGAGCATGGCCTGCAGGGAACTTCATCGCAGGAAGCCTGGATGAGATAGTCCGGTGGTTGATTGAGAGGTGAAAAACCCATTTCTGGATGTGTCGCACCCCAGATTGACAAGGTAGGGACCCCGGCCAGGGAGGCTAAGTGCATATTGGCGGAATCCATGGATACAAACACATCCATACTGGCAATAATCCGCAGCTCGTCGATCGGGTTATGAAGACCAGCTTCCACCCGTTGACCCTGGCGAGCCATTCTCTGAAGAGCCTGACGTTCATCACGACCACCGAAAAGATGAATTTCAAAATCCTCCTGCTTTCCAAGAATCTCCAACAGCTGGATGACAGATTCTTCTCCCCACATTTTAGTCCGGTGCTTGGCCATTGGAGCTATACCGATATGGTAAGACCTTGATCTTCTAACCCTCTCTTCAATTTCTCCTAGGATATGATCCATTGGTCTTGTCTCCATGGCAACCCTGAACCCCGCCTTGCGAAAGACATCCAAATACCGGTTGGTGGTGTGTGGCATGAGGGGAACCTCTCGACCTTTGATTATCTTTCTTCTCTGAGAACGATATTTTCGGACGATCCTCACGGGCCGGATGCTTATAATAAAAAGAAAATCAAGAATATACGTCCTTAATACTCCGTGTAGATCGATAACCTGATCAACCGATCCACCTCTCCGGATTTTTCCGAATAACCTCAACAATCCAATCAAACCATTAGGTTGATGCCGATCAAAAGAGATGATTTCCAGGCGCTGAATTCCTCGAAAATATGGAGAGAAACAGGTACTGGTCACCAATCTGATTTGAATGTCCGGATTGGCCCTCAGAACCCCGCGAACGACCGGGAGGGTCAATAAAACATCACCCATGGAAGAGAGTCGGAAAACAACTAGGGTTCTCATGCTTAATAGGCCGAATAGGATTTTTCCTCGTAAAGATCAGAATTGGTTGCCTGGTTTATTTTCTTCTTGATGGCTGAGCGTTCATCGTTTAACCGATACACCATTCGTGCAGCCTCAATAAATCCGGGCCCAAAATCAGCCTTGCGCTCAAAATCACGGATGTTGTCCTCAATGTCCCAAAGTTTCCGATTGACTCGGGCAAGGTCATGATACAACGTCCCAATTTGTCCAATCAGAGGCTGTGCTAAAGGATTCAGAGCCTCAAATTCCTGCCGGATGTTACAGACCTTCTCCTGATCATGAATCCGTTCCAGCTTGATTTCCAGGATCGTAATTTTATCGATCAATTCACCGTTACTTACCTCGATTTTCATTGTGAAAAGATAATCATTATTCAAAACGAATGAAACCACGAAGCTGGCAAGGATTTTATACATTTCTTAACAAGGACTGAAAGTTGTTTTTGTTTATTTTGTCCTTGATATGGTTAGATTCGTTGCTTTGCCCATTGCTTTTATGGTGATTTTCAGTTCGATCGGACTGAGGGTCATGCATCATCATTGCATCTGGTGCGGAGATCATCCGATTGAGGTGATGATGGAACCCGAGGATTCCTGCTTGGCGGAATCTTGCTGTTCGGCTGTAAACATGAGTGCCGAAAAGAATGCTGACCATCATCAGTGTTGCGTGGAAATCCTGATGAAAATCGAGAATGCTATTCACCAGGTTGAGAATCAGGATTTTAAGCTTCCGGTGATCAATTTTCGAACTATGGATGGGCTCGCCATCGATTTTATTCAATCTGCTGAGTCCTCCTTCAAACAGGTGCGGTTTACCATCCTGCCACCACTTTTACCTTTCACAACAAATCTGCAATCCTTTAATCATGCCTGGCTCTGTTGATTAGTGTAATCCTTTCCGGTCAAACCGGCTTTTTCATCGGATTATTCACAAAAAAATCAACCTATGTCAATAAAATCTTTATTAGTTATTCTGTTAGCTATGTGTCCGTTACTCCTACAGGCACAAATGGTTAGCGGCACTGTTTATGAACAGAGCAGGGAAGAAAAATTTTCACTGCCGGCAGTTAATGTGTATTGGGCTGGTTCTCAGATTGGCACGACAACCAATGCCGATGGCAAATTCGAATTGTATAAGCCAGATAAGTATAACAAGTTGGTAATCAGCTTTGTAGGATTTATGCCGGATACTTTGTTCTTGGATAAACCAGTGAGCAATTTAGAGGTGATCCTGAAGCCCGGATCTGATCTTGATGAGATCAGGATCGTACAGCGTGCTCCCGGTACGATTATCGATCGCCTTGATCCGATTCAGACAGAGAAAATCACCTATGCAGAACTATGCAAAGCTGCCTGCTGTAATCTCTCAGAAAGCTTTAATACCAACGCTTCAGTGGATGCTTACTATTCGAACGCAGTTACCGGTGCACGCCAAATCAGACTCCTGGGCCTGGATGGAACCTATGTTCAGCTACTGACCGAAAACATCCCCAATATGAGGGGGATCGCCACCTCTTATGGCCTTACGTACATCCCAGGCCCCTGGATGGAAGGAATCATGGTTTCCAAGGGAACCTCATCAGTAAAAAATGGCTACGAATCCATTGCTGGACAGATTAATGTAGAGTATTTGAAACCCAACGTGGCCGACCGACTGTTGCTCAACCTGTTTGGAAGTAGCGCTGGTCGCTCGGAAGCGAACATCGTTGCTTCTCACAACTTTAGTTCCAAGCTCAGTACGCTGATACTCGGCCATTTTAGTAATGATTTCGTCAAGGAAGACCATAATGGTGATAATTTCCTGGATGAACCTCTTTATACCCAGTATAACCTCTTGAACAGATGGTACTATGCTACCGATCATATTCGGATGCACGCTGGATGGACGCTGCTGAGCGAAGAGCGTACTTCCGGCTCGCTCGACTTTATTAAAAATGAGCCCCGGGATGTCGATCATCCGTATGGTATTGGGATCACAACCAAACGGGCAGAAGCTTTTCTGAAGCTCGGCTATGTGTTTAATAATGAGCTTAATTCTAGTTTTGGTAGTATCAACTCCTTCTCTTATCACAAGCAGAAATCGTTTTTCGGACTCCGTTCCTATATGGGCGATCAGTTCAATTATTACCTCAACCTGATGTATCAAACCGACCTGGTGAATGCATCCCACAACTTGACTACCGGGTTCAGTCTAAATCTGGATGATTATACAGAACAGTTGGATGGAATTGATTCAGGTCGTCGGGAGGTAGTGCCTGGAATTTATTCGGAATACAACTACAAACCATCCGAGCATTTGACTCTGCTAGCCGGTCTTCGACTCGATTACCATAACCTCTATGGCCTGATGTTTACTCCCCGGATTCATACCCGTTTTGATATTCAAGGGCATACCCATTTTCGCTTGTCGGTTGGTAAGGGCTACCGATCCCCACTCATCCTGGCGGAAAATAACCACTTCCTGGCGAATTCGAGAGAAATAATAATCGGAGAAAATATCCGTCAGGAAGAGGCTTGGAATTTCGGTGCAAGCATTACCCATTTTATACCCCTGGGGGTGCAACCCATGTCGATATCCCTGGAAGCCTACCGGACTCAGTTTATCGAACAGGTTATCGTAGATCTGGATTCTGATGTCAACCAGGTCAGATTCAATAACCTGGATGGCGAATCCTATTCTAATAATCTCCAAGCCGAAGTGACGACCCAGTTTCTAAAAGGCCTCGAAACAAAAATTGCCTTCCGCTACTCTGATGTTCGCTATACTATTGGTAATGAATTGATGATCAAACCATTGGTTAGTAAGTACAAGGGACTTTTGGTTGCTTCTTATCAAACACCGTTAAAAAAATGGCAGTTTGATCTGACCTTTCAGCTGAATGGCCCGGGCCGAATTCCTTCAACCAAGGCAAACCCCGAGCCTTATCGGATGGAAGAGACATTTGATCCTTATGGGATAGTTAATGTGCAGGTTACCAAATATTTTCGGACTTGGGAGCTCTATCTCGGGGTGGAGAACCTGACGAATTATCGCCAGATTCATTCGGTTTTGGCAGCTAACGAACCATTCGGAGAGTATTTTGATTCCTCCCTCATCTGGGGACCGCTGCACGGACGAAAAATCTACCTGGGACTTCGTTTGCGAATTGAAAATCCAGATAATTAGTAGTTTACGTAATACAATCATCAAAAAAATTAAGATCATGAAAAAAATGTTGTTTATCCTGATTGCACTATTCACCACTACGCTCATCTCCATCGAGGATGTTCAGGCTCAGGAAAAAAAGAAAAAGGATAATCAGAAAACCATGAAAGCATGGGTTTCGATGGACTGCGAAAATTGTAAGGCAAAAATCGAGAAAAACATCGCTTTTGAAAAGGGTGTTAAAAGTCTTGAAGTTGACCTGAAAACTAAAACGGTGACTATTGATTACCGCACCGACAAGACCAATCCGCAGAAACTCGAGAAAGCTATCGAAAAACTGGGATACACTGCGGAAATTATTGAGGAGGAGAAAGAAAAAGAACAGAAGACGAAGTAAAATCAACCCCAGGCGATCAAAAACAGGCTGCCCAGCATTGGGCTGGCCTGTTTTTTTTTGTTGATTTTTTTGGTGTATTCATAAATTAGTAATAATTATGCACCAAAATTGTAAAATTATTCATCATGGATCGTGATACAAGACAAGAAGCTGTAGCGATAATTCTCAGGGAAGAATGGATCAGGAATCAGGAAGAGCTTCAGAAATCATTGGAAAAGAAGGGTTTTGAAGTTACACAGGCAACACTTTCCAGAGATCTGCGACAATTACATGTCATGAAGATTATGGATCCGATTCGGGGATCACGGTATATTCTTCCAGAGGATAAAGATCTTAGGGAGGCCATGACCCGGGTGCCGGACCACATGGATGGAGTCTTGTCGGTCGAATTCTCTGGACAATTTGGCGTGATAAGAACTTTACCTGGATTTGCCAATGGTGTAGCCTTCACCTTGGATTATCAGCAGATCCCGGAAATCATGGGGACTATTGCTGGGGATGATACGATCCTAGTCATTCTCAAAGAAGGGGTTACAAAAAACCTAATATCCGGTGTAATCAGTAGCCGGTTTCCTGGTATCTCAACCAAACTAATTGGTTGATTTTATTCAAATTATCTCATTTAAAAAGTATTATGAAAAAGAAGGTGGTTCTGGCCTACAGTGGAGGCTTGGATACTTCAGTCATTCTGAAGTGGTTGATTAACAAGGGGTATGATGTTATTTGCTATGTAGGTGACGTAGGACAAGTGGACAATTTTGATGAGGTCAAAGAGAAAGCTTTGACGCTGGGAGCCACAAAAGTCTATGTTGAAGACCTCAAGCGTGAACTAGTGGTGGATTACATTTTCCCGGCTCTGAGGGGAAATGCTTTGTATGAAGGAAGGTATCTTCTGGGCACTGCCATAGCGCGTCCACTGATCGCTAAAAGACAGGTAGAGATTGCCTTGAAGGAGAATTGCAATTTTCTGGCTCATGGGGCCACCGGAAAAGGCAACGATCAGGTGAGGTTTGAGTTTGTATTCTATGCTCTTCACCCAGAGGCAACCATCATTTCTCCATGGAAGGATCCAGAGTTTTTGCAAGAGTTTAAAGGCCGTACCGATATGATCCGGTATGCCGAAAAGTATCAGATACCAGTAAAGGTTACCGCTGCTAAAACTTATAGTGAAGATGATAACCTACTGCATATCAGTCATGAAGCCGGTATCCTCGAAGATCCTGCTGCTCGTTGCCCCGAAAATGTTTACTCAAAAACGCTTTCTCCTTTTATGGCTTCCGACTCAGAAACACTGGTTGAGATTGAGTTTGAAAACGGAACTCCTGTGAGGATACTGAATTTGGAGGATGGAACCGAGAAAACCGATCCGCTTGAATTATTTGAATATGCCAATCATATTGCCGGAGTTAATGGAATTGGCCGTTTAGATATGGTAGAGAACAGGTTTATTGGAATCAAATCAAGAGGTGTTTATGAAACTCCTGGTGGCTATCTCCTGTGGGAAGCTCACCGTGATCTCGAAGGAATTGCCATGGATAAGGAGGTGATGCATCTGAGAGATATGCTGATTCCAAAATTCTCGGAATTGATCTACAACGGTTTGTGGTTCAGTCCGGAAATGGACTTCCTCATGGCTGCTTTTAATAAGAGCCAGGAGCAAATTACCGGTAAGGTCGTACTGTCTCTTTATAAGGGTAATGCTCAACCCGTTTACCGCGAATCACCAGTTAGCCTTTACGACAAAGACCTCTCATCCATGGATATAGAAGGAGGCTTTGATGCAACTGATACCAAAGGGTTCATTAATATTAACGCGATCCGCCTAAAGGCCCACCATCTGGTTCTGCGCAAACAACAGCCTTACCAGTGGCGTCCGACTTACCTTAAGCCATGATTCGATGAAACTTTGGCAAAATACAGAGTCGCTTGATTCACTGATTGAATCATTTACTACCGGGCTTGATCCACAGCTCGATATGGAGTTGATTCCCTACGACTGCCTGGGCACCATCGCTCATGTGAAGATGCTCGGTAGTCTTGGGTATCTTACCCATAACGAAACAGAAAGCTTGGTTTTGTGCTTGGAAGAGATTCGGGAGCATCATGCAACCGGCCACTTCCATATCCACCCAGATCAAGAGGACGGTCATACTGCAATTGAATGCTATCTCATTGAAAAACTTGGTGATACAGGAAAGAAAGTGCATACTGGTCGATCCAGAAATGATCAGGTATTAACAGCGATCCGACTATACGAGAAGGACTTCCTGTCAGAGTTATCAACCTTGCTGGAGAAGCTAATCTCCTCCATGAATATTTTCGCTACCGGGGCAGGGTCAGTGCCCATGCCTGGCTACACCCACACCAGAAAAGCCATGCCTTTTAGCGTGGCCGAATGGATCGGAGCAACCGCTTTGGCATTGGGCGATGACCAGAAAATGATTCAAAGTACACTGGAACTGATCGACAGAAGTCCACTGGGTAGTGGGGCAGGGTACGGAGTTCCCTTGCCCCTCGATCGTCAAATGACGGCCTCCCTAATGGGCTTCAGCCAGGTAATGGATAATCCGGCGCACGCGCAAAATAGCCGAGGAAAGCTTGAATCCCGAATCCTTAATGATTGTTCCATGATCCTGCTTGACCTGAATCGCTGGGCTTCTGATATCATTCTCTTTACGCTCCCAGAGATTGGGTACTTCGGCCTGAAAGCTGATCTGGTAACAGGTTCTTCTATCATGCCACACAAGCAGAATCCTGATGTATTGGAACTGATTCGTGCTTCTTATCACCAACTGAATGGTTATGAGTGGCAGATGAAAGCTTTACCGGCTAACCTGATCTCCGGATATCATCGCGATATGCAGCTCACAAAAGAACCACTGATGCGCGGATTGCACCTAACCAGGGATGTGATAGCAGTCAGCGACCGCGTCATAGATGGGCTGGTCATTCATTCCGCGAAGCTGGAAGAATCTATGACCGAAGAGTTGTCATCCGTCAGAAAAGCCATTGAACTGGTGAAAACCGGAATGCCATTCCGGGATGCTTACCATCAGATTTCCAAAGATTTCCGGAATAATCAGGGTTGATTTTGATAATACCGGCACCACTCCTTTAAACCGCACTCATCGCATTTTGGTTTTCTGGCCTGGCAGATGTACCGTCCGTGCAGAATCAGCCAGTGGTGCGCAATGGCGTGCAACTCCTCTGGAATGTGACTAACCAGTTGTTTCTCTGTTTCAAGCGGAGATCGTGCTTTCGTAGTGAGTCCCAGCCGGTCAGATACCCGGTGGACATGGGTGTCAACAGCGAGAGCTGGTTTCCCAAAAGCAACCGAGAGGATCACATTGGCGGTTTTTCGCCCGATGCCCGGTATCTGTTCCAGATTCTCCAATGTGTCCGGAATATTCCCATTGAATTCACGACAAACTTTGATAGCCGCAGCAATCAGGTGTTTGGTCTTATTATTTGGATAAGAGCAGGAACGTATCAGGTTAAAAACGTCCTCTACCGGGGCCGAGGCCAGATCGTGGATGGTCGGAAATTTCTTAAAAAAGGCTGGCGTGATGAGGTTCACCCGTTTATCCGTACACTGCCCAGAAAGAATCACTGCTACCATCAACTGGTAGGGATCATCGTAATGCAGTTCCGTCACGGCAATAGGCCTGTTTTCTTGAAACCAGGCAATGATACCGGCATATCGCTCTGAAAGAGTCATGTTTTATAGACTCCGACGCGTAAATTTACCATCAGGTTAATTAGGAATGAAAAATCTGCGACCGCGGAATACGTTCTCAGCCATCCGGTTAGTCTCACCGTTAAAAAAGGTTTGCGGATTAACAGAAGATTGCATCACCATTCCAGCAGGATCGTTAAAGCCTTTGATTTCTACCGGAGCCATATTGATTCCTTCAACGGTTATCTGGTAAGTGTCACCGGTAAAGCCAGCCGTGTCAAAATCATCACGGAACTCAGTGCCTGTCAAATAAGCCAGCGTATTAAGGAATTGCATCGTTTTGAGCGAATCAGCTTTTTGTCCACCATCCAGCACCCATTTAGTACCCTCCCTTATCAGGGTGAAAGAGCTATCAGCTGGATAGAAAGCGGTAATTTTTGTGAAATCATTCCTGTTGCCACGGAAAATGGATTTGTCGCGCAGGTCAGCCAATCCTCGGGTGAAAGAGAGTCCCAGATATCCTTCAACCGCAAATACCTCATTGTCATTTGCTAAACGTACATAAGTTATTGGTTGCCTGGATGTTTCGTTATAGGCAAATCGGCCAACGATCAAGTCAGTGGTGCTGTTTTTTGGACCGCTGATGGTCATTTTTATTCCCGCTGAATCGGTCACGTCATAATCGCTCCAGGCCTCTTTTCGGTTAGCGACTAATCGCTCCGGTTCCAGGATGGCCAGCTCCCCGGCAATTCCTTCGGCCAGCGACTGGTCGGCCGGATACTCTTTACCTTCTGAACGCAGTCGCCAGAGGGTATCTTCTTTAAATAGCTCGATGCCTTCAGTAGCAAATCCTGATGAATGAAAAATTATTTTGGAAATATCTTCGGCAGGATACTCGATCAGATCTTTTCGAAAGGTTCGGTCCCCCCGGGATGATTTGACCAGTTGGTTAGCAACGACAGCTACCAGGAGAATACCGAAGATAATCAGTAACAGGCGGTTGTTGCGATTTCTAGACATAACCTTCCTCCATTCGTTTGTTTCGCAGATTTCTGTTGTATTGCATTCTAAAGAGACCATAAATCACCACCAAAAGAATTGGTAGCAGGAAGTTTAGGTATTTAAGAAAAGCCTTTTTCCCGTCTTCCAATTGATCGAGTGGACGGTTGGAGACCCCTTTAGTTCTCAGTTCGATCAACCCGGTATCATCAGAGAGGTAATCGATGGCATTAACAAAAAGGCTGATGTTATCGGGGGTTTGTTGCCTCATTTGTTCTCCGGATCCATTAACACTAAAATCTCCATCTCCAATCAGCACAATTCTGGCATCCCGTTCACCCGTGATTTTCCCCGATAAGATTCCCCCAACCGTCAGGTTCTTCATGGGAAAATCGTTCGGTGACCACTGTTTGCTAGCATCAAAATAGACCGGCGAGGGCAAAGTCCCTGAAAGATCAGAGGTGCTCAGCAAGGGAGTGAAAGTCCGGGTGGTATCACCTGAATAGTAAACCGTACTGGCAAATGGTAACAGCACTCCTTCCAGTCCGGTTGTGATCGGATGGTCGGCAAAGGTCTGAATTACTGGTATATAGGGAAACTGTATGTTGGTTGAATAGGTAAACATCCCCTGTTGTTGTCTCACCTGGATGGATCCACATCGGTTGTCAATCACGAAGTTATCTTCAACGACCAATCCTTTAGAGAGGAGCCAGGATTCAAGACCGGTGGTTAAAGAGAGTCCGCGGGCAACATTCAGATTGCCCATTACTCGATTAATCCCAACATAGAGGTTGCCTCCGTTAGCCAGATACTCATCCAGCTGACGGAAATGTTCCTCGGGAATAGAATCAGTTGGTGCGAGGAGAACAACGGTGTTGTATTGAAGTAGTTGATTAACAGTATCTTCAAGATAAACGGGTTCAGATTGATACTGGATCTCCAGCATAGCTAAGGATTGCGGGAGAGCCTCTAAAGTAGGTTCACCATGACCCTGAATGAATCCAACACGAGCTTTATCCTTGACTGCCAATTTTTTAATCGCAGTTGAAAGAGCATATTCCATGGCTGATCCGGGTGGCATGAAGGGTATGGACTCAGCTTCATCGCCCATGCTCACCACCGCACCGATATAGACCTTCTGCTGGGTCATCTGGTCTTTATCACGCACACCCACAATCCTTGGTTGGATTCCGGCGGAGGTAGCTTTCTGCTCTAACTCCTCACTGGAGCTTGGATCGATGAATTCATAAACCAGATGGCCTTTTGAAATGTTCTGATATTCAACAAGAAGTTCTTTGAAATCCCGGTGGGTCTTCTTTAGTTCATTGGGAACCTTTTTGCTGAAATAGGCTGTCACTGTTACCGGTTCATCCAGCGTTTTTAGGATATTTTTGGTAGCGCGACTGAGGGTGTAACGCTGATCGGAGGTCAGGTCGAGGCGCAAGAAGAAACTGTCTGATAAAATGTTAACCAGGATAAGAATTCCAACGACAGTCAGCAAATATAGGGTAGTCTTTTTCATGATCATTCCGCTTTTTGAATTAGAAACGTCTTCTGGCCAGAACCGATTCCGTCAGAAGGAGCGCCAGGCCGATGAGGCTGAAAAAGTAAACCAGGTCTTTGGTATCAATGATTCCACGGCTCATGGAATCAAAATGGGTTGCCAGGTTCAGGTAGTTGAGGATGCTTCCCGTTGCGCCGGAAATGTTGCCGGCAAGCACTCCAAAGACGATATGGAAGAATATCCCGATTAACAGGGCGAGCAGGAATCCAACAATCTGATTTTTGGAGACACTGCTGGCAAAAAGCTCTATGGCGATATAACTGGCCGACATCAGGATCAACGCCAGATAACCTGCCCAAACAGCTCCATGATCCACCGGACCAAGAGTGGATATGGTAATGTAGTAAGGCAGGGTAAATGCCAGAGCAATCAGGATCAGTAAAAGAGTTGAAAGAAACTTTCCGACTACCACCTGCCAATCGTTAACGGGCTTTGTAAGCAATAGTTCGATGGTTCCTGAACGTGTTTCTTCTGCCAGCAGGCCCATGGTTAGGCCTGGAATAAAGAAAAATAGCGACCAGTAAGCTATAGCGAAGAATACCTGCAGACTGGCCTGTCCGACCAAAAACACATCGGCGCCAAATATCCAAGTAAAGAAACCGCTGAACCCGAGAAAGGCTACAAGCAGGATGTAGGCCATCAGGGAATTGAAAAAACTTCTCAATTCACGTCGGGCGATGATCCATATTCCATTCATAATTTGAAGAGCTATTGGTTTTGTCTTAAACTTGTTAGTTCATAGTAAGTTCGTGGAATATATCCTCCAGTTTTGTCTCTACGATGCTCATTTCTGTCAGGACCCACTGGTTTGAAACACAGGTATTAAAGACTTCCCGACGGGAGCTTTGGTTGGCGTGACTCTGGATTTCAAAACGGTTATCAGAACCGGACAAGGGGTTTACCCAATCCACCGTGCTGATCCCGTCTAAAGCTTTCACTATTGCATCTTTTGTTCCGCCTTCAATGGTCAGTTTGAGCATCTCCTGTCCCTGGGCTTTCTTACGCAGATTATCAGGCGTGCCGTCTGCTACAATTTTCCCTTTATTGATGATTAGAATCCGGTCGCAGGTGGCCTCTACCTCTGCCAGGATGTGCGAACTGAGGATTACCGTTTTTTCACGGCCAATGGTTCGAATCAAGTCACGAATCTCAATGATCTGATTGGGGTCGAGACCTGCGGTAGG
>JAAYIP010000254.1 GCA_012523435.1 Bacteroidales bacterium
CCGGCGGGGGTAACGATGGTTGCCAGCAACATGGCCAATTCGTACATTGAACTTAATCAATTAACTGAAGCTGAATTACTTACAAAAGAGGTATTAAGCTTTTATGGTAGTAATAAGCCGATGGATCGAATAGGATTACAGGCTTTGATCAACAAGGCTGATCTAATCCTGAAGTTACATCGTGATACTAATTTGTTTTACAATGAGATAGAACGAATCACCAGGTTTATCCAGAACAGCTTTTCTCAATCTGGGGATCTTTTGACCACGATTACCCTGATGAAAGCGGAAGTTCTTCACCAGCAGGATCGTCATGAGCAGGGGATTGCCTTGGTGGATCTTTGTCTGGAAGAGATTGAAAAAAGCAAAAGTCTTTCTTTCAGCAAATTCGAGGTTCCCATGAACTACAGGACCAACTATGACAAGGAGTTTATTGCCTTAATGAATATGCGGTCTTATTTGCTGATGGGTTTAGGTGAGGAGCGGCGGGATCCGGGGATAGAGAAGCATGCGCTACAGAGTTTTGATTTCACGGCCAAACTAATTGATTCGATCAATCTCTCGTTACAGGATCAGTCCAGCCGAATTGAGCTCAGCCGAACGCAGCGCACAACCTTCAATGGTCTTATCAGTTTAACGTACAGTCTTTTCAAGTCGACAGGTGATTCCCTATATATTGACCGTTGTTTTTATTATATGGAACGCTCGAAAGGCTCAGGATTGATGAGTTCGATCCTGGAGTCGGATTTGAAAGCATCGAGGATTCCGGAGAGCAAGCTCTTGGAAGAGCATAAAATACGGACCCGGGTTACTGATTTGACAGGGCAGATCATTGCTGAGAGGGCATCAACTCTTCCTGATGCGGAGATTATTTCTGCGCTAGAGGAGGAAAGATTCACTATCAACCTTAAGTTAGACAGTTTGTTACGGGAATTCAGGCATTTTTATCCCGACTACTATGCGATGAAATTTGAGAGCCCCATTTTAGATTTGAAAGATGCCATGAGGTTATTATCACCAGGGCAAGCTCTCCTGCAGTATTCCATCACGGGACAGCAGCTGATCATTCTTCTTTTTGATAATCTGGGAGTTGAAATACACAACGTTCGGTTGACCCATGATTTAGAATCTCAGATTCGCTTCTTAACCGATTTTGTTACCGGTCAGCGGTCCAGTTTTAGTCGTGGAAAGCAAGCGGAATTTATTCGAACGGGGCATGATTTATTTCGGAGCCTGGTCCCTAGAGGAAATCGTTTTGCCTCCTGTCGACAGTTAACGATCATACCCGAGGGGATTCTTAGTCATATTCCATTTGAGGTTTTGTTGACTGAACGGGTTACTGAAGGGTTACAGGATTATCGCAGCATGCCTTATCTGTTGAAATCGAAGACGATCACCTATGCAAATTCCGCCACATTATTGTTTTATCAGTCAGGGAAACCCAATCGCAACCGGGGTCAGATTTTAGCCATAGCACCTGATTACGAGGTCGATCCATCCAAAACCTCCGACTTGATACGGAATCACACCGAACAGTTACCGGTTTTAAATGGTGCTATTGAGGAGGTCAAGGCGATA
>JAAYIP010000255.1 GCA_012523435.1 Bacteroidales bacterium
ATCTCTGCCTGGGAAACCATGCTTTTTGTAGTGGTCACCATGATCCTCGTGCCAGCCACCCTTCGCTGGCATTGGTGGCGTTATAGCGCTAAGGCCTTTGTCTATAGCATGATCGCCACCGCCCTTTTCATTATCCTTCAGAAACTGTTACTGGGTTCTATGCCATCAACCAACTCGTTGGGTATCAATATTTTCGCAAGTCTTGTGCTATCGGTTATCATCGGATTCCTGGTAAAGCCCACCGATCGCGAGGTGCTGGTGGATTTCTACAGCAGGATCCGGCCTTTCGGGTTCTGGCGACCCGTCCGACTGGATGCCGTGGCCAGAGGATTGGTGAAAGCCAACGACCGGGAGCCGCTGATGGATGGAATCAACGGGCTGATCACTCCAGTGTACCAGTTCCTGATCGCCTTGCTTCCGTTTTATCTTTTACTGAGACAATGGAATCAATTCTGGCTGGCGCTGGCCGGATTGGTTATCGTGGCTACCGTGCTCTATTTCACCTGGTATAAAAATCTTCCCCCACGCGATGAAACCTAATGTTCACCTGATCTGCAACGCACACCTCGACCCAGTCTGGCAGTGGCGTTGGACCGAAGGATGCTCCGAAGCTCTCATGACCTTTGGCACTGCTGTGCGACTGCTTGAGGAGTTTCCTGAGCTGATCTTCAACCATAATGAAGCGATCTTATATCAGTGGGTTAAAGAGTACGACCCCGGCTTGTTCAGAAAAATCCAGCAACTGGTTGAGCAAGAACGCTGGTTCATAGCCGGTGGTTGGTTTCTGCAACCCGATCTGAACTTACCACCAATCGAAAACCTGTTACGAAATATCAAAATGGGCCGGGAGTTCTTCCGCAATGAGTTTGGATCAGCTCCAAAGGTGGCCTACAATTTCGATTCCTTCGGCCATCCGGGCACTCTGCCAGGCATTCTCCTCGATCACGGATATGAACTTTATATCCATCAACGACCTGAAAAAGAACACCTTAATCTCCCGGCTAGCCTATACAACTGGACAGGAACAGATGGGAGAATAATCCCAGGATACCGGATTGAAATCGGTCTATACCATAACGAGCGGCACAACATCACCCAACGGATGCAAGAGGCGACCGATTTGGCGATCCGGCTGGGTCGCGATGTGGCCCTTTTCTGGGGGCTAGGCGATCACGGGGGTGGTGCAACACGCCAGGATCTTATCCAGATCAGGGAATTCTCGGCATCCGAATCCAGGGTAACCTTTGTTCACAGCACGCCCGACCGGTTTCTGGAGGCAATCAGGCCCCTCATTCCCACGCTGCCAATAAAAGAGGGAAGCCTGCAACGAGTCTTTACCGGATGTTACACCTCTCTGTCGCGCATTAAACGTAAAGCTCTGGAAACAAGTGCTGCTGCCCTGCAAAGCGAATCCCTGGTGCAACACCTTCCGGCAGATGCTAATCCGAATCTGGCATCACAAACGTTGTCCGATATTTGGCGCGATATCCTGTTCAACGATTTCCATGATATTTTGCCAGGCACCTGTATTGCTCCGGCCGAGCAAGATGCGCTGGAGCTATATGGACGTGCAGCTGAAAACATCCGGCGACTGAATCTGGAGTTGATCAACCGGATCAATCGGAATGTCAAATCTTTGCAAGCTCACATTCCGGTCACCGTTTTCCAGTCGATCCCAGGGTTGAACCACATCCCGGTTGAGTTTGAATGCATGAGCGATTACCGGCCCCTCTGGGAGGGCGAGTGGGTCCTTCAGCTATTTGATCGCCA
>JAAYIP010000256.1 GCA_012523435.1 Bacteroidales bacterium
GCTATACCCGGTTGATCGACCGCAAACTGTGTGCGGCCGGTTATGTCTTGCTGGTATATGCGTTGAAACGGGAAGATCTTTTCACCGAGTTGCCAATACTCGGTTACGGCCCCTTTAATAAGCCTTTTCTGATCAATTATCCGGGCATCCATTTTAATCTCAGCCATTGCGATCATGCAGTGGTCTGTGCCCTTTATAGCTCTCCAGTCGGTATCGATATTGAAAAGGTGGCCGGTTATGATGAGGATCTGGCCCGCTATATCTGCAATCAAAGCGAATATGAATGGGTTACCCGAATTCCCGAACTAAAATCCCGACGATTGATGGAGATGTGGACACGCAAGGAAAGTGGTGTAAAACTTAGGGGTACCGGTATTGACAGAGAACCTCGATACATGAAAAGCAATGGCTGTCAAGTACTTAATGTGATTTCCGAAAACACATCATACATTATAAGCCTAAATCCATGCAGCAAAAAACCTATCCCCTGACAAATGCCCAAAAAGGGATCTATTACGAATGGCAAAAAGACAAGGAACTAACTCAGTATAACAATCCTTTTTTCTATGAATTTCCGGAAAAGACTGATGCACTTCGACTTAGAAATGCCTTTATCCAGGTCATTGAAGCACATCCTTTCCTAAAACTTAAGCTCAAACTGCTGGGCAATGGAGAGGTCGTTCAATATTTCGTCAAAGAGGATCCCGTCAATATCCCGATCTATGAAACCAGTTCTGAAAACCTAAAAAACAAGGCGTTAGCCACTACCCGGCCCTTTAACCTGCTATCGGGCGAACCTCTTTACCGAATCGATATTTACCAGACTCCAGACAAAGTCTTTGCTATGCTGGATATCCATCACATCGCGTATGACGGCTCGTCCAGCATTGTTCTGCACCGCGACTTGGTTAAGGCTTACAACGGAGAAAAGCTGGCAGAAGAAACTTTTACCATGGGCGATTTTGCTCTCCTGGAAGCAGAACGGATGCGGGGTGAGGAATACAAACAAGACGAAGCCTATTTCTCGGAACGGCTGGCAGGCTCTGCCACCGCTAAACTTCCCATCTTAAACCGATCGGAACAGGCTGCCGGAACGCTCGATAAAGTATCAGAATTTGTAGATTATCAGCAAGTTAGCGATTATTGCAGACAAGCCCACATCTCTCCCAACAACCTGTTTGCCGGTGCGCTGGGTATTTGCCTGAACCGCTACACCCGGGAGAGCAAACTATGCTTCTGCACGGCTCATCACGGCCGGATAGATGATCGTCTGCGCGACAGCATCGGGATGTTTGTAAAGACTCTGCCCGTGGTGGTCAGTATTGATCCAGGCCAAAAGCTTCAAGATCTTCTCCAGGGAATCCATTCCGACATGAAAGAGCTGTGGTCGCACCAAACGTATCCTTTTGCATCGCTGGTGACGAATTACGGGGTAGCTATGGATCTAACCTACACCTACCAAAAAGGTATCCTGGAGTACTTCGACATGCCGCACGGAATGGCGACAATGGAGTATCTGCATGAGGGATCAACATACGATAAACTAAGCATTTACATTTACCAGTTCCCTGATACCTTCGAGATTCGCTGCGAATACAATAACGCCCTTTATGACCGTGATTACGTTGAGACTTTCGCAGCAGCCTTTAAAAACACCCTGATGCAAATTGTGGCTGCCGACCCTGCAACCACAACCTGCTCAGGAATCGCCATCACCAATCCGGCGGAAAAACAGAAAGTACTGAACTTCGCCAGCGGCACTACCCTCCCCTATGATTCGTCCCGGTCGTTCCCGGATCTATTTCGTGATCAGGCAGCTAAATATCCTGATAATGTGGCCGTTAAAGATATTACCGGCTCCCTCTCCTATGCCGAACTCGACCATCATTCGGATGTAATGGCAGCCAAACTGATCAGTATGGGAGTGAGGCCTAATGACTTCGTGGCTGTGGTCTTATCAAGGCGCAAAGAGTTTGTAGTCGCCGTCACCGCCATCCAGAAAGCCAAAGCTGCCTATGTTCCAATGGACAGCGATTATCCCATTGATCGTCTGCTTTATATGCTTGAAAATAGCCGGTCAGCAGTGTTGGTAAC
>JAAYIP010000033.1 GCA_012523435.1 Bacteroidales bacterium
ATCCATTTATCGAAAAGCATACCAATAAAAAAAGCAGTCAGAACGACTGCAATTAGCTTATAAGCCAGGTTTGAGTACCGGGCATACTCCCGCAGGGATTTTTTTGCCTGGTCAAGATCTTTTTGTTGCGGTGGCTTCTTTTGTTTTTCCATCCGGTGTACCCTCCATTCGGCAGGTTCCAAAGAAAAAGGCACCGGGTTCAATAGACAGCCGCTGGGTAATGATATCTCCGGTAATTTTCGCAGATGCTTTCAGGCTAATTTGAGCCGCTTTAACATTTCCGTTGATAACTCCAGATATTTCCACATTTACGGCCATGATGTTACCGGTTAGCTCGCCTGCATTTCCAATCACCACTTTCCCTTTAGCACTCAGGTTTCCTTCGAGCTGGCCGTCCAGCCTGATACCAGAGTTTGATTCCACATCACCTTTGACAATAGTCCCGGTGGAAATCAGGTTTATAGCATTGGTTGATTCTACTTCCTTTGACATCGTTTTGGTTATTTCTGGTAAATGTATAGAAAAAACCCGGATTAAGTCCAAGGGATATTATTCGGGATCGTAAGCCCAGGTCAGGTAAACCGACCCCCAGGTAAATCCGCCACCGAAAGATGAGAGGATCAGAGGGTCGCCCTTGCGAAGCTTTTTCTCGTATTCATAGATAACCAGTGGTATCGTAGCGGTAGTGGTATTCCCGTACTTTTGGATATTGATCATCACCCGTTTAGGATCAAGGCCCATCCGCTTTGCCACAGCTGTGATAATGCGAAGATTGGCCTGGTGAGGCACCAGCCAAACTTTATCAGCAGGGATTTGATGTTTTTCCATCATTTCGACAGAGACATCTGCCATTTTCGACACAGCCATTTTGAAGACCGTCTGCCCTTCCTGAAAGATAAAGTGTTCATGGGCATCCACCGTTTCGTGGGAGGCTGGACGTTGGGATCCACCAGCTTTCATGTAGAGATGATGCCTGCCACTGCCATCAGTTCTCAGGATATGATCCATAATTCCGAACTCCGTACAGGGCTCCAGGAGCACTGCACCAGCAGCATCACCAAAGAGTGGGCAAGTGGAACGGTCGGTATAGTCAGTAATGGATGACATTTTATCAGCCCCAATGCAGATGATCTTTTTGGCTGAACCAGTCTCGATAAACTTGGATGCCACTGCCAGCATGTAAACGAACCCAGAACAAGCAGCAGCCATATCAAAACTGAAGGCGTTGGTAATCCCAACTTTATCACTAATGATGTTTGCTGTGGAAGGGAAAAACATATCGGGGGTGACTGTGGTACAGATGACCATATCGATCTCCTTGGGAGATGTCCCCGTCTTCTCCAGTAACTTTTTGACAGCCGGCACCGCCAGCTCGGAAGTTCCCTTGTCAGGACCTCTTAATATGCGCCGTTCTTTGATACCGGTCCGACTCACGATCCACTTATCAGTCGTGTCCACCATTTTTTCAAGATCGGCATTCGTAAGGATATCCGGCGGATACCAGGCTTCGATTGCTGTAATGGCTGCATAAACCTTTTTCATCATTCAAAAGCCTTCTTTAGTTTATTAATTAATCCGGAATCAATGATTTCGCGGTTTCGGATGATCATATTTTTGATCGCTCTTGGGGTTGACATCCCATGACCGATCAACACTGGCGAACCGATGCCGATGATGGGAATTCCGCCAAAATTCTCATAATTAAACTGTTCGAAGAATGGATGGTCCATCTTCATCTTGCGACTCAGGTTATAGACCGACTCCGCCAGTTTCAGCATGATATTCCCAGCAAAGCCTTCGCAAACCACCACATCGGCTTTATCGGCAAACAGGCCATTTCCCTCCACGTTCCCGATGAAATTAAAATCTGGAGAATCCTTCATCATCTGATAGGCAGCCTTGGTGAGCAAGCTTCCCTTCTCCTCCTCTTCCCCAATATTGAGTAATCCAACTCTTGGGCTTTCTACCCCAAGCACATGTTTTACATACGCCGACCCCATCATGGCATATTGGTACAGAACATCCGGCCGTGCATCCGGATTGAGCCCTACGTCCAGCAGAAGAGTAAACTCGTTTTCTCCCTTCGGTATGGCCACTCCGATGGCAGGCCTAATGATTCCGGGGATGGCCTTAACAGTGAACATGGCCCCTGCCATCATCGCACCGGTATTACCAGCACTACAGAAACCATCAATCAACCCTTTTGAAAGCATACCGAAACCTATCGCCATGCTCGATTTCTTCTTGAGCGAAAAAGTTTTAACAGGGTGATCTCCCATGCCGATCACCTCTTCCGAATGGACAATTACAAAATTGCCGGGGTCATAATTCTCTTCCCGGCAAATTGTAGTGATGGCATCTTGGTCCCCTATCAGTACCAATTCTGTTTCAAGAGGTAAATCCTGTTTTGCGAGGATAGCTCCGTGAGTGGTCGACCGTGGGGCAAAATCCCCACCCATAATATCAATACCGATCCTGATCTTCATCGGATACAGGTCATAATCAACGCCTTACGCGGCAACTTCTTTCTCAATCGCCAGTTTTCCACGATAGTGTCCGCACTCCGGGCATACCCGGTGATACTGGACCGTTGCACCACAGTTGGAGCAGGTTGATAATTGCGTAGGAGTTGCTTTGTAATGGGTCCTGCGCTTATTTCTACGCTGCTTGGATGTTCTGTGCTTAGGATGTGCCATGGTTAATCAATATTTAGTTACACTTAAATCATTCAATAAATCCAACATCCCCGGATCGCATCCCGGCTTACCATTCTTTCCGGGGGGATGAACCTTCCGCATCGGAAGACTCAATACAACAAATTCATACAGATATTGGGATAAGTCAAGTTGATGCATTGACGGAGAAATCCAGATTACTTCCAGCTCCTCTTCACTCCGGCCTTCACCAAACTTTCCGTATAACCTGAAATGCCCATCGATTGGCTGTTCATAATCCTCCAAACAACGATCGCAAGCCAGAAGAACACTACCTGTCAGGTTGAAATCAAACTCAATTTGCCGCTCCTGCTTGGACATCTGAACCCCAACCTTGAGCTCAGGTTGACGAATCCCACTTTCCGGGAAATGCTCAAAGAACTCTTCATCTAACTCGTAATCAAACTTATAGATCCCGTTTGAATACGAATGGAAAGGTATGATATAATCCGTCAAACGGCCCATGTTACCCTCCGAAAATGTCGTGCAAAAGTATAAAAGAATATCAGAATAAAAAAATGGCTAGTAGGCTTGCAGACAACCATAAACACCGCGAGTAGTCTATTTTTTGAGGACAATCCTGAAGGTGGTTCCTTTGTTGATCTCCGAGCTCCGCACAAAGATCTTCCCGTTATGGTAGTTCTCTATGATGCGTTTAACCAATGACAGCCCCAAGCCCCAACCTCTGGGTTTGGTAGTATATCCGGGCTGGAAGACTACCTGGTAGTTGGATTTAGGCATCCCCTTCCCGTTATCAGTGATATCGAGATAAACCACCTGATTTTGATCCCGCAGGGTAATATCAATCTGCCCTGACCCATCCATCGCATCAATGGCATTTTTGCACAGATTCTCAACAACCCACTCGAACAGCGTCACATTGAGTGGAACAAGCAATTCGTCAATATCACCAAAATGCAAATTGAAGACTACCTTATCGGAAGTCCTGGTCTGTAGGTAGTTAACCGCACTGACCAGTACCCCTGGCAAATTTTCCGGCAACAACACCGGGGCCGATCCTATCTTTGAGAACCGGTCGGCAATGGTCTCCAGACGCTTAACATCCTTCGAAACCTCCTGCACCACCTCAGGACCAGTTTGCTCCATCTTGAGCAACTCTACCCAGGCCATCA
>JAAYIP010000257.1 GCA_012523435.1 Bacteroidales bacterium
CCTACTGGTCTGCGATATACTATTTGCAGGTGCCAGCAGGCCGGCTATAATCAAAAGAGTCGTACAGATGCTGATACCGCGCTTCATCAGTGAAGTAGTTCTGTTGCAAGTAACAAACCAACGAAGGTACTGCAACAAAAGTATTAAATTTTGTCAACGATAAGTGTTGGGAAACTGGCTAGAAATGCCCGATCTAAGTTTTAGGAACCCAAAGCCTTCAGATTTTCATAAGCCTGAGTCATCCACACAAACAGATCCTTACGGATGGTTAGAAAATAATCCTTTGAACTACCGTGCTTAGAAGGATCGAAGTGGTTAATTCTCTCATACAGATCTTCTTTCATAATGATCGCGTCATTGATAATCTGTTCATAACGTGAGAAATCTTTCTCAGGCTGCTCTTCCATACACGCATAACAATCCAGGATCAGGTCGGAGACCACATAGTTAATATCCCGTTTTAAAATCCTTCTACTAGCCATAATTTTTATTCATGTTGATAATCTAAAAATAGAAAAGTTTTATTAAAAACATAGTCCCACAGATTTTTTAATCATTTTTTCAGCAAGCTGAAAGTCTGACACTTAAAAATCCAGAAGCCGGCTTCCACCGGCTTCTTCTATAAATTAGATGGAGAAGTTGTCGCTCAAGTGCCTGTTGAATCTGCAGCTTGGACCGGAATTGACAATCTGAGTTCCGGGGCAGTATAGTCTGCTTTAGCTTGTAGGGTAACTCTGAGCACGTACATTCCATCGAGAGATGGGGAGACGCGGCACCAGAGATCACCGTCCACATGGGGTATTCTCATGATCAGTTCTCGCGGCCTGTTTTTTATGATGGTTCCACCTACTTTCCTGCAGGAACGGTAGTAGCTTTCCATCACCTCAATTGTAGAGAGCGACCGATCGATTACACCATCTTTCATTCTGGTTTCCAGCCTCATATCCCATGTTGGCCCCATCACAGTTTGCCGAAAAAGGGTATCACCGCTAGTCCAGTTATAGCTCACGTGGTTGAATTTACTATACGCGATTCGGGTGATCACCGATCCTGGGAAATAGTTGATTCTAGGAGGGAGAGCAACGGAGTCCAAATAGCGATCGAAGACAGCAACCGGTGGCTGATCAAAAGCCACACGATTAGTGAAGGGCTTTTCTTTGATCACTCTCAAGCGGTAGTTCTTATCATTTGTCAGCATCTGGCGGCCCCAGATATGTCCTTCGGGATCAGGAATTACGAATTGGAGCTGGGAGGTATCTTCAAAAAAGAAGGTTCCTCCACGGCTAAGAACTTCATCCGCCATGAACTCCTTGAACTTTCTCTTTTGTCTGAAAGCAGAATCGTAGGAGTAACTGATCTCCCAATAGGTTCCCATGGCCTGTCGGTAATTATCCTCCTCGGGGTCTCTGATTTCTATGTAATTGAAATAATTGTATTTCAAGACTTTACCAGGCACATTCAGATAAGATTTAAACTCCGGGGGTTCCGGCCAATTCTCTTCCTGCGCTAACAGCGGGAAAAATCCGAGCAGGAACGTCAAGATTAGGAAATAGAAAGGTAAACGCTTCATACTATCCTCTGGTTACATTTTTTTTCTCAACATTTTTGTCTGATTTTCACCTCCATTCAAAAGGTAAAGAAGCGGCAACGGCCTGTCAGTTTTTTCCCTAAAAGCAGGTTTTTCATGCCAGGGAGTAACGGACAAAACATTGGTAAGATCCATCCAATACTGCAGTCTGGCAGCTTTTAAGTTCCAAGTCATATGCAGATGATTAGCCGGTGCATAATGTTTATACTCGGCCATCGTGGCAAAAGCGGGAGTCAGGAAGGTGTGTGGCCAGGTTGCATTGGAGGATTGGCATACTGCCTTTGCGAGCTTTTCAGGGAGTTCGACGGTTACAGCTTCATCCCAAACCATGGAGAAGAGCCCGGATAGTGCGCTGTAGGCCAGTCGGCCAGCTATTCCTTCGATTCCACCCGGTGTCAGGAAGGTAATACTATTGCCCATACCTGGGAAGTATTCCGGATCAGCTAGTGGGAACGACACGTTGGAGAGGAGCTCTTCCGGACTGGCTCCTGGCAGTCCGGCCCAATTGAATGATGCTGATCCACTATTATTTCCGTCCACAAATCCTCGTTTGGCCCATCGTTCATTCGGATCAATTTTTATACCAAGCCCAGCGGCCATTTGTTGAATCTCCCACGGCTCCCAAACTTTCCGGAAATCCATAAAGAGTGGCGGATTGCCTCCTGATAGGTAGGTAAAGAACAGCATTGTCAGCAGAGCCTGAGCATCAGCTTCAGTAGCAAATGGCATGACCGGTTTTGGTCCGTTATGGTCAAAATCAGAATTCATCAGTGACTCCATCGTGTCAGCTACTGGGAGTGGTAGCCCTCTTCGATCGGAACCCCATTCCAGCTGGGACATAAAACCACCACCAACGGCATTCAATTCCTTCATGATATCCCTGGTAATCAAATACATAGCAAGACTATCATTAAAACGACGGTTATCCGTTTCTGAAGTGATTTCAACCGTAGCTGCATGGGTATCGATCCAGGTGCGTAAGCGGGTTAATTCTTCCTGCTTATAGGCTTTTCTATTCAGCATATCAGCGAGAAGTTTCATATCCAGGCGGGTAATTTCAATACCAAAGGTGTTCCGGGTTGGGATAATATGCTGTAAAGCAGTTTCCATTCCCATGGAATCATGGCCGAAGATCACTACACGTTTACCTTTCAGGTATTGTGCAGTTACTGCGGCATAGAGCCAATCAACCAGGGATTCGAAAGTTTTGTCGGTCATTTCAGGTTCCAATCCCGAATCAGGCCAGGTACCAACATTGATATGCATTAATCGGCCAGATTGAGCAATTGCGCCGGATACGGCATGAGTAAAAACTACCCCTGGCCTGGGTGCACTGTTTCCGCAGGTGAAGTTCAGCGGGGTGTCGGTCGGGAAATGCCCCAGCAAAGAGAGCACCGTCAATTGAGGGAACGCCCAGGTATCGGGCAAACAGACCAAAACAGAGACTCCCTCAGCCAAGAAAGAGCGAGCTACCAAATCAGCCTCACGCTCGGTATCCACCAGCAAATCTGAATAGACGACGGGGATATCGGAACCATCCGGCATTCTAATGGCTCCGGCTAAGCGTGTGGCCGCCAGTTTTACAATATTTTGAGCTCGCAACCGCGATGCTTCGTCAATTCTGGGATCCCCTGTTGCAAAAACCCCGATTACTGGTAGTGCTCGTCCTGAATCATGCTTGGTTGTCACTTTTTTGGCATTCATGGTCTGTCCTTTTTTTCGTTTGATTGCTAAATTAACTATTTTTCGCATATCGGAAGATGATGGCTGAACGCAGAATAGAACAGACCGCAGATGGTTCGCACACCATTTTTATCCCTGAATTGGGTGAGCATTATCACTCAATTCATGGATCGATCAATGAGAGCCTTCATGTTTTTATCGAAAACGGACTGAAGAGAGTCAGGGCTTCCAAAATCCGGATTCTGGAGGTAGGTTTCGGTACCGGACTGAATGCTCTACTCACTTGCCTAAACTCACAATCCTCTGAGAGCCAAATCTATTATGAAAGTTGGGAGAAGTACCCCCTTAAACCCGAAGAGTACCAAATCCTGAATTTTGCGGATTATCTTGGGGGTAACCATCGCCTACTCCTTCAATTACATGAGGCCCCATGGGAAGTTCCCTCCCAAATAACCGATCACTTTACCCTGATTAAGCGAGCTGGAGATATTCGGAATTTCAACTCGGATCATCTATTCGACCTGGTCTATTTTGATGCATTTGGTCCAGCTATCCAACCTGATTTATGGAGCACAGCCGTTTTTTCGAGCATTGCGCAAACACTTGAAGATGAAGCCATTCTGGTTACTTACTCAGTCAAGGGACAAATCAGAAGGAACCTAAAAGAAGCTGGATTCCGAGCTACTAAAGTTCCTGGCCCTAAAGGTAAACGGGAGATCACGGTAGCTTTTTACGGATAAGACTTCGTATGAAATAGTTTAATTTTGGTCAAGAAAAACCTGGAAAATGAAGCGGATTAGTATTTTACTTCTGGTAGTATTCATGAGCATGGGAGTTTGTGCCCAACAATACACCCGGGGGAACATCTCCATGGGATTGACTGTCAGCCTCAACTCCACCAGGCTGCTGAACGACACAGTCCATTATAATAGGACGCTGTTGCCGGGAGCAGGAGTGGACTTCTACAGCTCCTTGAGCAAATCCCTGAAAATCAACTTTGGAGCTCAAGTTTCCATGAAAGGAACAAACGATTTCGACACCCTGGGGGACCTGCGGGGTTTCTATCTTGAGCCCCATATTGCTCTCCAGTTCATCCCGATAAAAAAACTCCGCCTCGAAGGAGGCGTTCAGTACTCCCATGTCGTAGCAGGTCGAACTATTACTCTTGCTGGCGATGCCTCCTCAGGAACGAAATGGCATGACTACCAAGGCCTACGATCACCAATGGAGTACTTTGTCGGATTACATGCCGAACTAGACCGGCGGGTTCATTTTGGTCTTCGCTACTACATACCCCATAAAAGAACTGAATTTAATCGACTGGAAATCAGAGCGATAATATTGATGATCGAAGGGTATACCAAAAGATAAGAATTCCTGCCATTACCCATTCAAAACCTTTGGTTGCAATCGATTGCTTTACAGCATTTCATTTGCTCCTTCGGTTTTTTTATGACATTTTTATCCCCCGTTAATCCACAAGATTTCGACGGATGCAGCAACTCAATGAATTTCTTCTCAAGGTGGACGGAATGATCGGGGGTTCCTCCTGGTTCGTTTACCTTCTCCTAGGTGTAGGGCTCTTTTTCACGTTTTATCTAAGGTTTCCCCAGATCAGGTATTTCCGGCATGCTTTAAAGTGCGTTTCAGGAAAATTTGACAAAGGATCGGATCAAGGGGACACTTCTCATTTTCAAGCCCTTTCAACGGCCTTATCGGGAACAGTTGGAACCGGTAACATTGCCGGAGTGGCATTTGCTATCCATCTGGGAGGGCCTGCTGCGCTCTTTTGGATGCTGGTCACAGCCCTGATCGGGATGTGTACCAAATTCGTGGAGGTAACGCTCAGCCATAAATACCGTGATTTCACCGAAAACGGTCAGGTTTCAGGTGGCCCGATGTATTATATGAAGAAGAGACTCAACATCAAGCTCAAAAACGGGCGGATGATCAAAACCGGTTATGTTTTGGGAGGCTTTTTTGCTGCGGCCACCGTCATTAGCTCCTTTGGAACTGGTAACCTACCACAGATCAACAGTATAGCCAACTCCATCTATGCCACCTTCGGAATTAAGCAGATCATCACTGGTGCTGTTCTGGCCGTTATGCTAGCTTTTGTCATTATCGGGGGGATTCAGCGCATTGCCAAGGTGTCCTCCAGGTTGGTTCCTGGTATGGCCCTGATCTATTTTATCGGGGTTGTCCTGATCATCGCCTTTAATATTCAGAATTTACTTCCAAGTATAGCATCGATTTTTACGAATCTATTTACCGGCACAGCGGCTGTCGGAGGATTTCTTGGTGCTGGATTTGCTTTTGCTTTCAACCGGGGAGTCAATCGTGGCCTCTTCTCCAATGAGGCTGGCCAGGGGTCGGCCCCGATTGCCCACTCCGCCGCCCGCGCCCATGAACCGGTATCCGAAGGAATAGTGGCCATCCTGGAACCGTTTATTGATACGGTGATCATTTGTATGCTCACCGGTCTGGCTATCCTCTCATCCGGAGTCTGGAAAGAGAAAATTCCGAACACGTTTCAGATGGCCGACCTAAAAGTGCTGGAACGGGTTTATGATCAAAAAAAATCCACCGATGTTGAAAAGCTGGCCGACTATCTGAACCAACGCGACACGATCGCCTTGTTCAACGGCAATTTAACCATCGTTGACGGAGTGATCAGCAATGAACTTTCTATCCTACATGCACGCTCCCTAGCCGAAGACATCACCGTCAAATCAGGCAACCAACCTTTCAACGGTACTCTCTCAGTGGCCAATGGATCCATCGTTGCACTACCAACTGGACTAAGCATGGAGGGAAAATCGCTGCTACATAGCGCACCTCTGACAACCGAAGCATTTAAGAAAACCTGGCTGGGGGATTTCGGGAAATATATTGTCAGCATTGGCCTGTTATTATTTGCCTTCTCAACAGCCATCGCCTGGTCCTATTATGGCGATCGAGCTATGACGTATCTATTTGGTAGCAAGTCAGTTATATGGTATCGTATTGTCTATGTGATCGGCTTTTTTCTAGCATCCTTCACCGATACTACCCTCATTTGGACCTTCTCGGGAATCGCCATAGCTTTTATGACCATCCCCAACCTTTTCGGAATTTTCACCTTGCACCGAGAGGTTAAACAGACGATACGGGATTACTGGATCCAGATGAAAGAAGAACATCCAGAGATGAAGATACCGGAGAAGAATATCAGGTAATTCGCTTAATAGGATAATCTTACAATCGTAATTCCGGTTCCTCCGAAACGGATATCCTCATCCTGGTAATGGCTAACAACATCAACACCAGATAGATACTCTCGAATCAGGTTACGCAGAATGCCATCACCTTTTCCGTGAAGGATTCGTAGATTTGTTTCACCGACCATCACAGCTTCATCAATAAACTCGGTAACTCGTTGCAGGGCCTCATCGGCTCTCAATCCACGAAGATCGAGGTTAGGGGAAAAACTTAGGCGGCGCGCTTCCAGGTCATATCCGCCAAATGGTTTGGTTTTATCGCTATTTCCAGTCTTTTCGCGGTATTCCTTCTCTGATACCGGCTCCACCTGGTCAATCGGAATCGTGGTAATCATCTGACCAACAGCAATTACTAAATTACCCTCCCGCGTATCAAGAATCTCTCCATACAAATCACGGTCAATTAGTCTTATCTTCCTGCCCTTGATCCAGTTGGATGTAGATTCGGGCTTCTTTTCTTTAACTTCTGTCGGGCCTGCCCCAAACTTTTTTCTGGCTTTAGCAGCTACTTTTTCTCCGTCTTCAATGGCTTGATCGCTCTCCTTTTTCCTGACCTCCAGGGACCCTTTTACCTGATTTCGGAGCGAATCTAACTCACTCCTCACTTTCTTTGAACGCTCCTTATCTGCCTGCGATTCACGAATTTCCCTGATCGCCTGCTCGATCTTACGATTGATTCCGGCCAGTAGGTCTTCTGACTCCCGCCTGGTTTCTGCCAGGATCTTCTTTCGTTCCTTCTCGGTTGCAGCAACCAGATCTGTATATTTAACCATCAGCTCATCCAAATCGCGTGACGACCGGCGGATCTTATCCCGCTTCGTTTCCCAGTACTTTTTGTCACGTGAAATCTGCCGAAGATGCTGATCAAAACTGACCTGCTTTGTTCCGATCTTCAGCGATGCACGTTCCAAAACAGATTCGGGCAACCCAATATTCCGCGCAATCTCAAAAGCAAAAGAGCTGCCAGGTTTGCCAATCTCCAACTCAAACAGGGGTCTCATTCGCTGGGCATCAAAACGCATGGCAGCATTTAATATACCCTCCGCCCCCGACGCAAAATGCTTGAGATTGGAGTAGTGAGTCGTAATCACCCCAAAAGCACCGGATCCAGCGATCTCTTCCAAGATAGATTCAGCAATGGCACCACCCAGTTGCGGCTCCGTTCCGGTACCAAATTCATCTATCAAAAAGAGAGTGGAAGAATCCGACTGGCGGATAAAATGCTTCATGTGAAGCAGGTGAGAACTATACGTACTCAGATCATTTTCAATTGATTGCTCATCGCCTATATCGACTAAAAATTGTTTAAAAACACCTGATACCGAACCTTCAGCCAGCGGGGGAAGAAAGCCCGATTGAATCAGATATTGAATTAAACCAACAGATTTAAGACAGACAGACTTCCCCCCTGCATTAGGTCCGGAAATCAGTAAGATCCGTTTTTCTTGTGTTAGCTGAATGTCTTGAGGAACAATCTGCTTACCTTCTTGCTTAAAGGCCAGGTAAAGCAAGGGATGTTTTGACTCTCTCCAGCTGATCTCCGGATGATCCGAGAGTTGTGGCTTACACCCCTCCCAACGAATCGACAAGCGGGCTTTTGCCCTCACCAGATCCAACTCACCCAGCAGGTGATTCCATTCGGACATCTCAGAAAAATAAGGCCTAAGAAAATTCGTCAGGTCAGTTAAGATTCGAATGATTTCGCGCTGCTCTGCAAGCTCCAGCTCCCTTAACTCATTGTTCAATTCGACCAACTCTATGGGCTCTACAAAGGCTGTCTTCCCGCTAGCCGATTCATCGTGAATCAATCCTGCAATTCTCCGTTTATTAAACACGGGAATCGGAATCACAAGTCGGCCATCACGTATCGAAGCTTGCGTGTCCTGTTCGATCCATCCTTCCGTTCGGGCCGACTGGAGAATTCTTTCCATTCTCCTGCCAATCGAGCTTTGAAGATGAACCATCTCCTGCCTAATCTGCCGTAGAGCCGGGGATGCCTGATCGCGAACCTGCCCATTGCGTCCAAAAACCTGATCAAGCTGCTCCTGAATCAATGGAGAAACTTTAAGCCCTATCACCATCTTTTGTAGAACAGGATAGAGCGTTTTCTCCTTCCGGTCGAAATACTGCCCGATCTGCTTCACCGACTGGATCAGACGCCGAATATCAAGCCATTCTGGGACATCCAGCCAGGTCCCTACAACCATTGCGCGGGAAACAGGATTTCGGATATCCACCGGTGCTATCTCCGGAAAATCAGTACCAAAGCGAAGTATGGCACTCATCTCATCTGTTCCGTCGAGCTGACACGCAATGTCCTCCCGGTTAAAAGCAGCCGTCATGTTTTCAGCAAGTTCTTTGCCTACTGGACTATCACAGAGATCGATAACCCGCTTACGGATTTGGGAAAAACCTATCTTCTCTTCAAATGTATCGGGATAAATCAAGGCAAAGCGTATTATTTCACTGCAAAAGTAACAAATCAAAAAATGTTATAATTTCCCTGCCCCGCAATCCGGGTTCCTCGACAAAAAACAACGAGAATGAAGAAATTCAAGGTTAAACATATTATTTGGGATTGGAATGGCACATTAC
>JAAYIP010000258.1 GCA_012523435.1 Bacteroidales bacterium
ACGAAACAGTTTTGGCCACCCGACCTGGAACCGCCGGACGAATTACCGTTACGGAAACAGGTGGCCAGGAGAATATCTACGAGAACGGTCTGCTGGTACATTCGGCGGGCAATATCATCGTCAATGAAGAGATCGCCTCGTTCACTCTTGCTCAGCTCGACCAACCTGCTAATATCCTCGTTATCGGGGGATTACTTTCCGGAATCGAAGAAGCTCTGGAGAAATTTTCACCCCGATCAATTGATTTCATCGCTACTGATCCCCATCTTATTGAACAGGCAGAACATCTCGGACTATCTGCGACAGGGGATAAGATCCGGCAGATCAGAAAGACCCCTGCCTATTGGGTCCGGCATGCAGACCAAGTCTATGATGCCATCCTGATTAATCTGCCGGGTCCATATAACCTTCATCTCAACCGATTCTACTCTACTGAATTCTTTAATCAACTCAGAATGATTCTTGCAGAGGACGGTGTCATCACTTCCATCATGCCGGGTACAGCAAACTATGTCTCCAAGGAGGCAGCTGGGGTGCTGAGTACCGTGCGTCGTGCCGGACTAGAATCATTCAAGCATGCCCTGGTCTTGCCTGGAGAAAATAGCTACTTACTGCTTTCAAATGATAGTCTTCGGCTGGATATTCTGACCAGGATTGATGAGTTAGGCATTGATAATCTGTACGTTAATCGCGGGTATTTTAATGAGCGCCTCTTCGGAGACCGAACGGAGCTTGTTAACCAAGAGGTCTCTTCAGCCACGATCTCCAACTCGGTGCTGCGACCGGTCGCCAGCATGAATCAGATCGCCTGGTGGCTGGGACTCTTTCCGCAAAAAGCGGTCTGGCCGGTCCTGATCCTGACTGTTCTGGTAATTGTTGCCGGGCTCTGGACGGGTCACGGTGGATTAACCGGAATTTTTCTTCTTGGAGCTGCGGCATCCGGGTCGGAGATCTTGCTCCTGTTCCTGCTACAAACATTAGCCGGAGCTATCTATCAGTTATCTGGGCTATTCCTCGGGATTTTCATGGCCGGACTTGCCATGGGCAGTCTTTTTTACCGGAGGTTACCAGGAGAAAGCGATCGATCCCGCACCAACCAGGCACTATTGCTTTTCTTCCTTTCATCAGGATTGCTAGCCATTCTGCTACCGGTATTAGCGAATCACAAAGGACCAGCTTTTGTCCCTGTTCTCGTTCTCTTGGTCATAGGCTTCACAATAGCTGCAGCTACCGGGATTTTTTTCGCCGGATTAAGTCGGCAGATGGTGGAATCAAAAATCAAGCAAAACAGGCTTTACGGATATGATCTATTAGGTGCAGGCACCGGAGCGATCGTGTTCCCTTTGGTGATCATCCCAATTACTGGCATGCTGTTTGGAGCCATAATCATAACTTTATCGAGTTTGGTTGTCTGGCTTATTCTATTGATCACAGCCCGAATGAAGAAAACGTAATGGACAAAAGAAGCTTTATTAAATACACTCTCATGGCAGGTGGATACACCTGTTTATCAGCCTGGAACACCCTTAAATCAGAAAATTTCAACATCATGGAACCTCGAAATATCGAACCGGGAGAAAAGGAAGCCCGTCATTATATCGCGACTCCCCGAGGCGTTAAATGCCAGCTTTGTCCGAACGAATGCACGCTTAAAGATGGCGAACTGAGTGATTGCAGAAACCGAATTGCCCGCAACGGCAAACTCTACACGATGGCTTACGGGAATCCTTGCGCCGTACACATCGATCCCGTTGAGAAGAAGCCTTTACTACACTTTTACCCCACCTCTCTGGCCTTTAGCATAGCCACCGCTGGATGCAATTTCGCCTGCCTAAACTGCCAAAACTGGGAAATCAGTCAGGCCAGTCCAACACAAACCCGGAACCAGTCGGCCAGTCCGGAAGCTGTTGTGGCTTCTGCTTTACAGCATGATTGTACCTCGATAGCCTATACCTATACCGAGCCTATCACGTTTTTTGAATATATGTATGATACGGCCACGATTGCCCGTTCAAAGGGACTTCGTAACATCATGGTATCAAATGGGTATATTAACCAAGCTCCACTGCGTGAGCTCTGTACGGTGATCGATGCAGCCAATATTGATCTCAAAACCTTCGACCCGGCTGTATATCTTAAGCTCACCGGTGGCACGTTGGAGCCTGTGCTGGAGACCCTAAAGACCTTCCGCAACGAGGGCGTTTGGTTGGAAATCACCAACTTGATCATTCCCAGCTGGACTGATGATTTTGATCAGATCAGCCGGATGTGTGATTGGCTGGCAAAGGAAGGATTTGCTGATTACCCACTGCATTTCAGCCGCTTTCATCCGCAGTATAAATTAACCCG
>JAAYIP010000259.1 GCA_012523435.1 Bacteroidales bacterium
CGGAGTTACGTTACACGCTGGACGGGTCGGATCCGGTACCCACCTCCCTACTCTATTCGAATCCTTTTGAGATCAACCGGACCACCACGATCCGGGCAGCCTGTTTTCTCGACGGGGAGGCGGTTTCGCCGGTTAGCATTCGAACCCTGACAAGGGTTGTTGCGGAGCCGGGACGGGAGTTGGCGGGAGTTAAACCTGGTCTGCTACATTATTTGTATGAGGGTGTTTGGGATAAAATTCCGGATTTCAATGGATTAACACCCAAGATCAAAGGGGCATCCACCGATTTCAGTTTGGCGCGCAATCCTGCCGACGAACACTTTGCTCTCGATTACCACGGATTTATCCGGATTCCGGATGATGGAGTGTACACCTTCCGGCTCATTTCCGATGATGGCAGTCGGTTGATCATCAATGAGAAAACCTTCATTGACCACGACGGGCTGCATGGTGCCACGGCGAAAGAGGGTAGCGTAGCCCTAGGCAAGGGCCTCCATCCGCTACGGATTAGTTACTTCGAAGCCAGCGGTGGCAATATGTTGGAACTGCTCTGGAGCCGAGATGGAAACGGGTTCACTCCGATACCGCCGGAGGTACTGTTTCATGTGAAGTGAAAAGGCATAACTTCTAACAGGAGTCGGTAATCCAGCTATCCGATATAGTCTTTAATTGCTTTAACATACTCTTCAAAAGCATCAATCCCTTTTGGGGTAATTTTAATTACTGTGTGTGGGTAATTATCTAAAAAGCTTTTTGAGATGCTGATATACTCCGCATTTTCGAGCTTTTTCAGTTGTACGCTGATATTTCCGGAGGTGGCCTGAGTTATCTCCTGGATCTCCACAAAATCAGACTTGCCCTTGCTCACCAGGTAAGAAACAATGGCCAGCCGGAGCCTGGAATGTAATAATGGATTAAGCTCTTGAAACATCTCCTCTCCTTTTGTGCTTCATCATCAAAAAAAAGAGACTTGAACCTGGAACAATCGGTCGGAATCTTTGTTAAATGGTTGTTAATATGTAGATATTTCAATTTGTTTATACGAAGAACCATTAAATAAATTATACATGAAAAAGACTGACGTACTGATCATTGGAGGAAGCGCTGCTGGTCTTGTAGCGGCACTAACAGGAAAATCATCCTGGCCTGAGAAACATTTTACCCTGATTAAGAAGCAGGAACAGGTGATGATACCCTGTGGTATCCCCTACATTTTTGGAACACTCGAAAGCAGTGACCAGAATCTGCTTCCAGTAGATAAAATGATGGCTGCTAATGGAATTGAATCATTAGTTGGCGAGGTCATCGAGATCGACAAATCGAACAAGAAGGTGGTTCTTAAGTCGGGTGAAGAGATCGGATATGATAAACTCGTGATCGGCACCGGTAGTTTGCCCTCCCGTCCAAAATGGCTCAAAGGTGCAGATAAACAGGGTGTTTTTGTCATCCCAAAAGACAAAATTTACCTTGATGAGATGAGGAAGAGCCTCGAGGGGATGAAGAAGATCGTCGTCATTGGGGCGGGTTTCATTGGCGTTGAGTTTTCCGATGAGTTGAAAAAATTAGGGATGGAGGTCACCTTGGTCGAGAAGATGCCGGAGATTCTCAATCAGGCTTTTGATCCGGAGCTCTCGGTTAAGATTCAAAAAATCCTGACTGATCGTGGGGTTAACGTGATAACTGGAAACGGCATCGCCGAGGTGACAGGAGATAACTCGGTAAAAGGTGTCAAGCTGGAGAATGGTGAAGTTATTGAAACAGACGCTGTAATACTATCCATGGGCTATTTGCCCAACACCACCCTGGCTGAAAGAGCTGGGATTTTTTTGGATGAGAACAAGTTTATCACGGTTGATGAATACATGCGTACCCGTGAGGCGGATATCTTTGCTGTAGGTGATTGTGCACAGAAAAGAGACTTTATCACCCGAAAACGGGTGCCAACCATGTTAGCATCCACAGCCTGTGCCGAAGCAAGAATCGCTGGGATGAATCTTTTTCAACTGAATGTGGTAAAAACCTTCAGTGGAACCATTGCGATCTATTCAACCGCTATTGGCGAACATGGATTTGGAACGGCTGGAATAACTGAAACTAAAGCAAAAGAGGAGGGTTTCGTTACCGTCACCGGTCTATTTGAAGGCATCGATCGCCACCCGGGAATTCTGCCAGGAGCTCATGCCCAAATCGTTAAGCTGGTTGCTGCCAAACATTCCGGTATCATCATCGGTGGTGCCGTCATTGGGGGCAGTAGTGCTGGTGAGCTGACCAACACCATCGGCCTGGCTATCGAAAACCGAATGTCCATCAACTCATTGATCACGAGTCAGGTAGGGACTCATCCCTGCCTAACCGCCTCACCTGCAGCCTACCCACTGATCAAAGCAGCTGAGATGATTGAAAAGAAGATGCGAGAAAGCATGAAGTAAGGGCGATAGTTTGATGAGCTCCTCCGCTAAACCCGAACGGTTTGATATGGATAATCCGGGCTCATAAGTTACCTCCCGCCAGCTCCCCCACAGCTACCGTCAGGATTGCTGCCAGAGACCGCAAGGTTTCAGGCCAGATGGTGGACAGGCTGTCGGCTGGTGTGTGGTAGCCTCCCGATCCTCCATAGGATGAGAAAC
>JAAYIP010000260.1 GCA_012523435.1 Bacteroidales bacterium
CAAAGTTTTTCGCCTTCGGCGAGGGTTTTCATCACGCCTGACAAGGCTGACTCAACCGGATAAGGCACCAGGATTTTCCCTGCCCAGGTTTCTGGTTTCTGGCTCTCCACAGGGGTGATGGCATAATTCCATAACCCATTGAGATTCTTCCAGTTCTTTCTTTCCATCTGTGGCCTGGGATATTCAGTCCAGGCTTTTCCCGGCATAGCGTCAGCTGACCATTTGGTCATCAGTGGGGCTTTCTGCTGCGCCCAGTCGCCATAATCTGTTCGGGTGCAATTGGTCAGGGTACTCCCGGCTAATGCCAGCAAAACAAGAAAAAGCAGGGAGATCGAGGTTGTCCGTTTCATGTTCTTGATATTTACAGGTTTATCTTACGATCGGTATAGGGATTGCGGTCATAAAAATAGCGAATAATCGCGAAGATTTGGCTACCCGGTCCGGATTACACCTTTCCGAAGCGGATTACCTTGCCCCTTTCTTGAAAAGTGATCGGTTTGCCCTATCTTGGTCTTTAATAATGGATCGATTATGAAAAGAAAGGTGTTTCGTACTGTTGGTATTTTTTTGGTCGCAGGATTGTTAGTTGCAGGAGGATTGTTACTCTACATTTTCCGGACCGGCCAGCCGGATATGATGAAAGTCAAGGCAGATTTCCACCTGACTGCCACAGAGCTCTATCAGGCTTTCGAAGCTGATGAGGCTGCTGCCATGTCAATGTATGCGGGAAAGATTATTGAGGTGACCGGCCGGCTTGAGGATGTCGAAACGAATGAGTGGGGGCATGTGACGATCAGCTTTGTGGATCCATTTTTTGGGGTTACCTGTACGGTTGATAGCCTGGTTGCAGCCAAACAGGCTGAACGAATAGCTTTGTTGGCGCGGGGCGACAGTCTGACTGTTAAGGGTAGATGTGACGGGATGCTGAGTGATGTCAGGCTGGTCAGGTGTGTGGTTTTGGAATGACCTGATTACCAGAAGGATCGGTTACCATTTTTTAAACCGGAGATGGCCAGTGTAACGACCATTGGACAGGGAGTCCAGTTCTTGCTCTCCGAGTGTTAAGTTATATACCCCATTGGTTATGTAGGTGGTAAAAAGCCCTAAACCATTAGTGATGTTCGAGTAGCCCGCACCATGGTAATCGTCAGCCATTTCGTATATCCTCCGGTAAAGCTCCATCTCTTGATTGGAGGAAAGGATGATGAAATCCACGTTCCGGGCAACCCTGGCCAGAACGGTGGTGTCGTCTTCGATGGCTGCCCGAACCTGTGAATAGAAGTTCTCCGGCCTGAAATAGTACGAGTAAAACGCCAGGGTGCCACCCGGGGAGGATGTCTGATTGACTTGTATTCCCTTTAAAACCCACTCCGCAGTCATGTCATGTTCTTCATACGCAAAGACATCCGTATAATGAAGCCTCACCAAGATCTCGAAATAGCCTTGGGGATTATCATCGGTCCATTGCATAAAGAAGCTGTTTTCTCCATAAAAGTAAACCTTATAAAAGGCTGATCTTGGCGAAGTTATCCGGGGCTTTGAGCGAAGTCGGGTAACAGACGTAACTGGTTCTTCTGTGCCGGGAATCTCGGCAATGATTTTAAGATTAAGATCATATGGTATGCCTTGCGATGCGTACCAAGCGGGTTTCAAATGCACCTGTGAGCTGTCGGTCTGGAAAACATAATTGGGCTCTCGGCTGAAGATTCCCGGATCACGCCGTTCGATCTCTGTCTCCGTCATTTCTATTCGTTCAAGCAGTTGCCCATCAAGGGTTTGAACCTCGAGATATACATGAGCATCCCGGTAGTATATAGAATCTGTAAGCTTTGAATAGTAGAGGGCATTCCCGGGCCCGACAAAAGTCTTACTCAGCCGTATGGAATATATCGAGTCGTCCGGATTGATGATTCCATAAACCACAGGAGTTGGATCAGTTTCAAGATTGGCTTGAAAATTGTCGGTACACGAATGAATGGCAAAGCCGGTAAGTAGGATGACTATTGCCGAAAAGGTTTTGATTGACATCTTTGTCGAAAGTGTGGCAATTTAGCAAATCAGCTTCAGTTTGAATCATTAGTGGAGCAAAAGGTTTAAAAGATGTATTTTTGAAAAAAAAGTGTTTATGATTCGGACAGGTCTCGTAATTATTTCGGTCGTTTTTTTCTTTCTCTTCTTCTCCTGCAAGCCGGATCATCGGAAGAGAGCCGAGGCCGATTTTCTTAAAGTAGAACAGTTTGCTCGCAATTCCCAGCCAAAATCAGCTATCCGGCTACTCGATTCGATGCAGGTTCAGTATGCATCGGATTATGGAGTCGTTGGCAAGGTTTTGAAAATGAAGTCAATAATCGGAAATCGCTTCTATCAGGAGATGATTGAGGCGGCCAATTCAACCATGGAGGTTCTGGATCGCGAAATTGCTACTCTGGAGGGTAATTTTCGTTATACACCGGGTGAAGCCGGTCGGCCAGGCGTGTATGAACACCGCAGACAGTCGCCCCAAAACTCCTGGAACCGCACGTATCTCAAAATCAATCTTAACGATAAGGGAGATGTGTGGCTCTCCTCACACTATTATGGCAAAGAGTGGATCGATCACACATCGATTCGGGTGTATGACCGGGATTTATATGTTTTATCCGATACCATCCCTCTCGGAGATGTTTGGAATCGGAAGGTTGAAGATTTGGGCGATCGGTGGGAGATCATTGAATTTAGGGAGGGTACTGATGCAGGGATTATGGCTTTTATTGCTGATCATTATGAAAGGCCGCTTAAAGCGCGGTTTAACGGACGGAAGTTCCATTATATCGTCATGGAAACCTTCGACCGGGAAGCGATCCATTATGGGTGGCGCTTGGCACAGCTTTTGAAGGAGCGGGAGAGCCTCCGGCAGACTATCGATCTTTACCAGCGTGAGCTGATCAAGGTAGGTCCACTCTCCGAAGGTGTCGATAGTGTTAACTCAAACTAAAAGGTATGACTAATTTCAACAAGACACTCTTACGGGGAGTGGTCTTCCTTCCACTGATCTTGATGGTTCTATCATCCTGTGAAAAAGACAATTCTGATCTGCGCGATTATGTCGTTGGACAATACGAGTACGAAGTCAAGCTGTATGTCGAGAGCGGTGACGACCTGGTTTATATAGGCGATGACCCCGGTCTGTACGACCTCACCGGTAGTATGCGGGTGATCAAAAGCTCCAGTACACCTGGCGCCGTTGATTTTTATGATGGCAATGCTTTCATGTTCACTGGAATCGATTTCAAGGATACCGGTAATGCGGTAGTTTTTAATATCCCCGACCAAGAAGCCTGGATTGGGCCTGTGAATGTGCAAGTTACCGGGTATGACGACTATTGGGAAGTAGGCCATACCGGTTATCAGGGGGCCTATCTTTTTGATGATGATATGCTGGAGATTGCCTTTACGGCCTGGGTGATGGATGCCAGCACCGGTTTGGTCATGATCATGAATGCCTGGCGAGAGTAACCACGGCGGCCGGTTCAGCACAATGAATCAGTCGGCGAATGATGGCCGATATAAAAAAGGTTTTTATCTTTGTGGCCACTTTTTGCCAAGATAGTTAAAGGGTATAACAGCGGTTTCGTAAACCGCCGTTCCGGGTTCGATTCCCGGTCTTGGCTCAACTCTCTTCCAAAAACCCACCCAATGAATCCAATCCTGACCCGGCTATGGCTGTTGATATCAGCTGCTATCGTCTTGAACCCTGGGCAGGCACGCTCCCAGGTCATCCTGGAGAAGCCCTTGAGCCCGCGGATTGCTAATTATCAGATCAATGCACGCCTGGATCCGGAGACTAAGACAGTCCATGGCGAAATGAATTTCACCTGGACAAACCCATCCGCTGATCCAGTGAATGAGTTACAGTTCCATCTCTATCTTAATGCATTTAAGAACACAGAGTCTCTTTTTCTTAGGGAAAGAGGGAAAACGGCGATTAGCGAAAAGGAGTGTGGCTTTTGCGATATCCTGGAAATCAGGGATTCTACTAACCAAGATCTGACCTCCGGACTTATTTTTCTGGCAGCATCAGGCTCCTCATCTTCCGATCAGACGGTTGCCTCTCTCAGCCTTCCTGACCCCATATTGCCCGGCGAAACCTTCCGAGGCACCATCCGGTTTACGTCCAAGTTGCCGCTCATTCTGGCACGCACAGGCTACGTGGATGACTATTACTTTGTCGCCCAATGGTTTCCGAAGCTTGGCGTGTATGAACCTTCCG
>JAAYIP010000261.1 GCA_012523435.1 Bacteroidales bacterium
GAATGGCTGAGGTCATGATTCTGTGGATGAGCTCATCGAACCCGATGCCGTTCATCCGGCTCAGCATGGGCAGATCGGAATAGACCGGGTTGAGCCCGGCTAATGGATTGATTTCAATGAAGTTAGGAACTCCGTGGATGTCATGCCGGAGATCCACCCGTCCACCATCTTCACACCCCAGCACCCGCCAGGCTGCGAGCGCCACCTCTTCACATTCCTGGGCCACCGATCCTGTAGCCAGGCTATAGGTACATCGTTCTTCCCACTCTTCTTTGTTTAGATAGGAATAGACCCCGCTCTCCGCAGCACCGGTCAGGTGAACTTCCATCACCCCTGTACTGACCGCACTTTTCCCGGTTCCGGCGATCCCAACGGTAAACTCCCGCCCGCTCAAATACTTTTCCACCAGCACCGGTTGCTTAAAGCGGCGGAGTAGGAAGGTTCCCTGTTGAATCAACTGTTCGGCGTTGTGGATGATAGATTGAGCGGAGATTCCTTTTCCAGTGCCTTCAGCTACTGGCTTGATAAACAGAGGGTAGGGTAGAGTTACCGTCGCCAGATCGACAGGATCATCTACTACCTGAAACGGAGCAGTGGGAATGCCGGCATCACGGATAATCCGCTTGGTCATGCCTTTATCAAGAGTTAACGAAAGAACCAGCGGGCCGGAGAAGACGTAGGGAATCCGGAAGGCATCCAAAAGTGCCGGGACCTGAGCTTCGCGACCGATTCCGTGAACTCCTTCACAGATATTGAACACCAGATCCCAACGCCGACCGGCTGCGAGCTGGCTCAGGAGGGCATTCAGATGCCCGATACGCTCGGTCTGATAGCCTTGCTTCTGTAGTGCTTTCTCAATGGCGATAATGGTTTCAATCACATCGAACTCGGCAGCATCCTCTTCGCTGAATCCCATGGCACGATAATCATCGCAGAGGTCGTAGGTGATTCCGATCATCATGGTACGAAATCTAGAGGTAATCAGGATAGCGGAATGATCGTCCTTCGTAGTTCTTCAGCAGCAGATCTTTTCCATCATAACCTTCCACATAGTTAGGCAGCAGCGGGATCTTGCCGCCACCACCGGGGGCATCAATCACATAATGAGGAACGGCGTATCCGCTGGTAAATCCCCGCAGGTTCCGGATGATCTCCAAGCCCGATTCTACCGGCGTCCGGAAATGAGATGATCCCGGTATCGGGTCGCATTGATAGAGGTAGTAAGGCTTGACTCTTACTTTTAATAGCTTGTGAGCCAGACTTTTGTAAATATCTGGTGTGTCGTTAATTCCATGGAGCAAGACAGTTTGACTGCCCAACGGGATGCCGGCATCGGCCAAGCGGTTACAGGCTTCGGCGGTTTCCGGAGTCACCTCATCGGGATGGGTAAAATGGATGCTGATCATCAGCGGATGATATTTCCTGAGCATGGAGGTGAGGCTGCGGGTGATTCGCATGGGCAGCACCACCGGCACTTTTGTTCCGATGCGTAGGATTTCCACGTGGGGGATAGCCCTAAGTTGCGAAAGGAGGTACTCCAGTCGACTATCGGGCAGGGTGAGCGGATCACCGCCGGATAACAGGACATCACGGATTTCAGGATGGTTCCGGATATACTCGATGGCAACATCCCACTGTTTGCGGGTGGAATGAGCCTTTTCCTGCTGAGATACTATGTGTGTACGGGTGCAGTATCGGCAATAGGTAGAGCAGAAATTGGTCACCAAAAACAGCACCCGGTCGGGGTAGCGATGAACCAACTGAGGCACCGGACTGTGGTCCATTTCGCTCAATGGATCTTCGGATTCTCCCGGCGACATAGTAAGTTCCTGAATAACAGGCACTACTGTGCGACGGAGTGCATGGAAGGGATCATTTCCTTCCAACAGACTCGCAAAATAAGGTGTGATCCGCAGAGGAAGCTGAACGTCTGAGCCGGCAGTGGCAGCTTCGGATTCGGAGAGTCCTAAAAATGTGCTCAGCTGATCAACAGAGGTGAAGCTGTTCTTCACCTGCCATGGCCAACTGATCCAATCTTTCAGGGTGGAACCCGGAAAATGCCGTTTTAGAAAATCAGCGGAGCGGTTACTAACTGGGAAAAGGGGGTGATAACTCGGAGGTTCTAAACTGGTTGCTTCATCCGTCTCGCGGTGTTCAGCAACAACTTCTTCGTTTTTCATCGGGGGTTCGAAAAACTAAACAGAGTGTCTTTTTTTAAGTAAATGAAAATCAATTGATTAAGAACTCGCTTTTTGAACAAGTTTTCTGGTGCGATAGTAGGTGTTTTTTTAATTCATTGTACTCCTCATTACACTTAATTATTTTTTAAAAATCGAAATATTTACTATTTTAGATATTTGAATAACTGCCTGGGTTTATATAACTTTGCAGCGGGAAAAGTTAAACGTTGGATGTATTCACTTCCTTTAAGGAGGAAAAACTGAGATAGGAGCGCTATGACTGAAGGAGAGCGTGTTGGCACATGTTGCCAGTGCGGTGTGTTGGGCAAAACCCGTTGGTTGATTTTGTGGATGGTGATGGGGATTTTGTCAAGCATGCCAGGAAAGATTTCAGCCCAAACCCAATCATTTACCTTCAATGCTTCTGGAACCATTACGATTCCGGCTGGGGTGACGCTGGTCACTGTTCAGGCCTGGGGAGGTGGGGCTGGTGGAAACACTGCGGCCAATGATGGAACACCGGGAGGGGGTGGAGGAGCTTTTGCTCAGGCCACTTTTACCGTCATTCCCAATACCACTTATGCAGTGAATGTTGGAACTGGCGGGTTGAGCGATGTGAATGGCGGAGATTCTTATTTCGGGGATGGTACGAATGTTCTGGCAAAGGGAGGGTCTGCCCCGGTTTACAGTAATTATGCCTGGACTGATGGAGTTGGAGGTCAGGCTACCGCTTCGGTAGCTGTTGGGACTAACACTTTGAAATATAGTGGTGGAAATGGTGGCGCAGCGGCAAAGAACTCTGGAGGAGGAGGTGGAGGATCAGCCTATAGCTACCAAAATGGAAGTAGTGGATTGGCTGGTTCTGGCACCACCGGAGGAGCCGGAGGAGCAGGCGAGGGTTATGGAGGAAAGGGTGGCAACAAAAACCAGGCTGGAGTAGATGGTTTAGCGCCTGGTGGTGGCGGTGGAGGCGATGGGAGAGGCGAAACGGGAGCACTAGGGACATCCGGTGCGCCCGGGCGAGTGATTGTTTCCTGGACTCTGCCAGAACCGTCACCTTCAACCTCAACGATATCCGCTGCAAGCAATACCCTGGTGGCTGATGGAGTGTCCACCACTATTATCACCGTTCACCTGAAATATCCAAATGGCGATTATGTTACCCATGGTAACAACACAGTCACTCTGACCACAACCCTGGGAACTCTGTCGGCTGTGACTGATCATCAGGATGGAACCTATACCGCCACCCTGACTGCTCCCACAACGCTGGGAACCGCCGTTATTACCGGCACGCTCGACGGAGTTGCCATAACCGATACCGAAGAGGTGGCCTTTACCTTTGGGCCACCAACACAGCTGCTGTTTGAAAATCAGCCTATTACGACCACCGCTGGAACGATATTTTCCCCAGCCGTGACAGTCAAAATCATGGATGATTTTGGGCGGGTCATCACTACCGCTACGAACACTATCACCCTTTGTCTCGATCATAACCCCGTGTTTTCTCCACTGCTTGGCACACGCATCAAGGATGCCATCAACGGAGTAGCTACCTTCAATGATCTGTACATTGAAATGGCGGCCACGGGCTATACCATGTCCGCTACAGCAACCGGACTGGCGGGAGCCATCTCAAACCCGTTTGATATCAACCCGGGAACTGCTACACGAATCATTTTCACCCAGTCACCGACCAATAGTGAGCCAGGTGCTGTTATCGATCCCCCAGTCTTGGTCTCGTTTGTCGATGCCTATGATAATGCCGTTTCTGTAACGAATTCAGTCACCCTCTCCATTTATGATAATCCTGGAGGAGGAACACTCTCGGGAACCCTCACCCAAAATGCTGTTAGTGGAACGGCCTCATTTACTGATCTCTCCATAGACTTGCCGGGAGTCGGTTATACCATCAAAGCCTCCGCTACCGGATTCACCGATATGGTATCGGATCTTTTTACCATCGCTACCGGAATCGCAACGCACCTGAGATTTGCTTCACAGCCAACCAATACCGTCGTGGGAACCACAATCAGTCCGGCCGTAACGGTGCGGATCGAAGACAGCCATGGAAACCTAATCCTAACAGCGACCGACCAGGTCACCCTGCATATCGACCAAAACCCCACCGGAGCAACCCTGAGCGGAACACTCACTGTTTCTGCCGTTAATGGGATAGCTAGCTTTAATGATTTGAGTGTTAACCTAGTAGGAGTAGGGTATACCCTTCTGGCTACTAACGGGGGATTATCTCCCGATGTGTCCGACCTGTTTGAGATCATACCAGGTGCTCCCGCAAAACTGGCTTATTCTGTTCAACCTTCTCATACACAGGCTGGAAGTGCTATTTCTCCAGCCATCTCCGTGCAAATTCTGGATGCTGGTGATAACCTGGTTACTACCGCAACTGAAACGATTACCCTATCCTGGAATAATAACCCGACAGGTGCCATCTTGAACGGAACCTTGAGTGTGCCGGCTGTGTCCGGGGTAGCGGTTTTTGATGATATCAGCATAGACTCAACAGGTCTGGGTTATACCCTCAATGCTGAAGCCTACGGGTTGATCCCAGCGGTCAGCGACTCATTCAACATTGTTCCGGGACCACTCGATCCGGCGAAAACGTTCATGACCCGCAGTCCGGGATCTATCCCGGCCAACTCCATGTCCTATTCGGTGATCCGGGTCTTGGCGTGCGATGCGTTAGGGAACAATCTAACCACCGGCGGAGCTCAAGTCGTGCTGAATACCACCGCGGGAGTCCTTGGATCGGTTACAGATCATGGTGATGGAACCTATTCAGCCCATCTAACTTCAACATTGTCAGTGGAAACCGCGACGGTTACCGTCACCATTGATGGAATAAGCATTCCCAGCAGCGTGCAGGTCAATTTTGTCATTTTAGCTGATGTGACAACCTATTACCCGGGAGGTTTGAGTCGGGATTACCTTACCCTATGGCTGGATGCCGATGATCCCGCTACACTGGTTCCATCATCCGGGACATCCGTGTCCCGTTGGCTGGATAAATCATTAGATAACAACCTGGCTTCACAGGCTATCATCACGTATCAGCCCACCATGGCTGCCAGTACCCTTAATGGACGCACGGCGATCTACTTTAGCGGGGATGATTACCTGGTTACCCCGGTCTATATCACCGGAGCCCAGTTTGGGGGCGGTGGAACTCTATTCAACCTGATCAGCTGGTCGCAAATCAATGCCACCTATCGCGGTGTTAGTGGGGTAGGGTTTGACTCACCCCGATACTACCTGGGCCCCGCCAGTAACTATTCAAGTTATCAGATCGGTGTCGGAGATAGCTATGCTACCAGCTCGATAGCCTTGTCAACCAACACAACCTATCTAGGTGAGGCCGCCTGGAATGGATCCATAGCTACCGGTTATCTAAATGGAACCCAGGCTGTTAGCTTTGCTGCAACACTTTCGGGTTCAAATAGTTATCCATTTCAGCTGGGCCGGGTGAATAACCAGGGTTATCCGCTTGTAGGCCACTTTGGTGAGGTGATATTCTATGATAAGACCTTTCTGATCTCGGAAAGGAATATCATTCAAAATTACCATGCGGCCAAGTGGGGTAATGCCATCCCAGCAGCAAGTACCTATTACACAGCTCCTGCGGGATTCGGGAACCAGCTGGTGGGAATTGGCCGATATGCAGCGAATGATCTCGTGCTCTCGACTGTCTTCACGGCCGGGATGGGCTTTAGCAGCCAGTCGGGGACTGGTGGATTGCTGCAGACCGATGCTACCTACGTCATGGCGGCTCATAATAACCAAACCGGATTGACGCAATACCTTCCGGCTCAGGTGATTGGCGGTAATCCCACGAATCGTTGGAGCCGTGCCTGGTATCTCCAGAAAACACAACCGGGTGCTGATGGTGACCTGACTCTCTATTTCGATTTTTCTGTCGTCCCGGATGTGGGTTCCCCACAAGGTGCAGATTATTCAATTCTGTATCACCCCACCGATCCTACCTTCCCATCAGCAACTTCGCAGATCCTTAATGTATCGGCCTCAACCAGCGGGGATAAGGTCTCCTTTACCTTCAGCTCCGCCGGCTTATCAAATGGGTACTATACCGTGGTCTATGGAACAGACTGCAGCATGTACTCCGCAACGTTTAGCACTAGGGTGACTTCCGGGATCAGTCCTGAATACTGTAACCTCACCGTAGCCTCCGGCGGATCAGTTCAACTGGGCCAAGATGTCAATGTGACCAACTTGTTCCGGGTAAATGATGGTGGAGTGTTGAAATCTAATAATCAGATTGTTACAGGGCTTTCCTTTATGCTCTTCCCTGGCGGAACACTGGAAATTACCTCCCCTGATGGCCTCTCGATGACGGAGAATACCGGTCAGGTGCAAACAACCTATCGGGATTTCTCCATTCAGGCAAACTACGTGTTCAACGGTAGTGCTGCCCAAATCACCGGAACAGGATTCCCCGATACAGTTAATGTATTGACAGTCAATAATTCAGCTGGTGTTGTTGCCTCTTCCGACCTGACCATATCCGGATATCTTGAGCTCACCAACGGCCTGTTTACCGTGCCATCAGGTTATAGCCTAAATGTGTTGGCCATGAGTAAAGCTTCCGGAACCCTCCGAATGTTACGGGAATATACGGGAGTCAAAGGATGGCGGATGGTAACCAGCCCCCAGCAGACTACCTTCGGGGATCTGTTCGACGGGGCAGATGATTTTGTGAATCAAGGATTTGCCGGATCCACTTTTCCGGCCAAACAGCCCAACCTGCTCTGGTTTGATGAAACCGAAATCGGAACCACCAATATGGCCTGGCGTAAGCCCGTTGCATTGACCGATGCTATGGCTCCGGGTCGGGGGTATTACTACTATATCTTCAATGGTGCCGGGATTACCACTGGAGGAACTTACTCCGACGTGCTCCCAATCACCATGAGCGCAACAGGGTTACAACATGCAACCGTTTCCGGTGTGTTTACTTACCCAATCACCTATAATATTAAAAATATTGATAATCAGCCAGATGTCAACCGATTCCTCGATCTCAACTCGGACGATTCCGGATGGAACTTCATCGGCAACCCCACCACTGCCACCCTCAATTGGGATGCTGAAAGCGGGTGGACAAAAACCAATGTGGATAATACCATTTACGTGTTCGATCCGTCTTCGAGTGATTTTCTCTACTGGAATGGTGAAGCCGGAACGCTCAACAATGGACTGATTACTCCGTTCCAGTCCTTCTGGGTCAAAGCCAATGCTGCCTCCCCGATCCTTTCGTTCGATCAGGCGGTGAAAACAACCGGTGGAACCTTCTACAAAACGCTGGAAAAGTCGGGCCGCTACAGTGATGGATCAAGCCTGCTAATCCCCCTATCACTCACCTCATCTGATTCGCTATTCAGCAAGATCTTCCTGTCTTTTAACGAATCCGGTATCCGGGGTGCCGATCGGTACGATGCGTATCGCCTTGAGCCGCTATCCGACAGCTACCTCGAACTCTTCACCCTCTCCTCGCCACGATATGTCCATCCACTAGTTATTAACAATCAACCTCTGTCTTTTGATGAGGATGTGCGAATACCGCTCTACGTCGGCGCAACAAACGCCGGAAGGGATGGTTCCGGGAATTATCGGCTCGACTGGCAGTTGCCTGCCGACTGGCCCTCCGATCTGAGAGTTATTCTGATGGACAATATCAGCAAAGTGGCTGTGGCAATGGACGATAAAGCCTCGTATAGCTTTAGATATCAATCAACTAAATCGGGATCGATCCCGCCTGATTACCCCCGTTTGCCCGACCATATTATGCGCCCAACGGCTCAGATGAGCACCCTCAAAGCGGATCAGGTTGAGCCTTTCACGATCGTCATTAAACAGGGCGATCCTTGGGAAGAGCCGGTGTATATCTCTCCCAACGCACAGCTCTTGCCGCTTTATCCCAATCCAGTGAGCGATCACGGATTCATCCGCTTCACCCTGCCCCAAAAATCCCGGGTGACCATCGAACTGTTCGACTTGTTCGGACGAAGGTTGGCTGTTATTACTTCGGCGGAATATCCCGCCGGACTGCAAATGGTCGATTGGAACTTCGCCAGCTACCCTCAAGGTACCTATCTGATTCGCCTGATTGATCAGCACAGCACCACTGCTATCACGGTGGTTAAATCGACTTGACGATAACCTAAGATGGTGATTCTCTGATGCCATTGTTGATAAAAGGGATATCCTAGTTTTTTGGGTTTAAAAATTATTGATTACCTTTGCACGTTGGATTGATGAACTGGTTGGATGCGTTCAAAATCCCTGACCTTGAGATAAGTAATAAATAATTTTTCTGGCGAATTGCCCATGTTAGTACAACCTAAACAACTGACCTGGCGGCTTAAAAACCCTCTGGCATGGCTACGATGTATAGCTGTGGTTGTACTCTTTCTGGCATTCCCCCTCCAGCCCCTCACAGCCCAAACCTGGACCGGCGCAGTTAGCAATAGCTGGCACGTGGCCGGGAACTGGAACCCGGCATCAGTCCCAACCAGCAACTCTAGTGTGGTCATTAAGACGGTGGCCAATAACCGATATCCGGTGATTTCTCAGAACGTGACAGTGAAGAAAATCGAGTTGAGCGACTGGACAGCTGGAGAACTGACGGTCACCAACGGAGCTGTCTTGACAGTCTCTACACACTTCCTTCTCAAAGGTGCCGCGTATCTCTTGCTCGACAATGGAACCCTGCAGTTCAACGGCAGTGGCAACTTTAGCAACAACAGCATTTCGATGCCCTGGGGGGCTTCCAAAATCGAGATTTCTAACAATGGCGTGCTAAATTGCCCTGATCAGCTGTTTGATATCCGTTCCGAAGTAGTCATGAATAGCGGAACCATGAACTTGGGCAGTGGGCTTACGATTCAAAACGGGATTCTCTTTAAGGTGGTCACCGGAAATGTCAACGTTTACGGGGCTTACAACCTCGACGGGATACTGGATGGCGGAGCTGGGCATTTTGTCTTTAATGGTAGCCCCTCGAATAGCACCCACCAGGTTCATATCGGTAGCGATGGCTATTTTTATATGTCTCCCTCCTCCCCGGCGATTCCTCATGCCGATTGCCCGCCGTACGATCCAATCACTCCGCGGGGATCCGTCACATTTAATGTACCGGCCGTTGTTGCCGGAACCGGATATTTCTATGGTGGTGATGCCCAGATCGATTTTTATAAAACGGCCGAAATACAATCGTCTGCTTTTATGTACACTCACAACGGAAACGTTAATGTGCATAACACCCTGCTCCTGAGTGGCTAGGGGCACTTTAGCATCACCTGTAAAGGCCGCTTGCAGGTCGATGACGATGCGATCATCAATGGTAGCGGTAGCCTCACTGTGGGCCAGGGAACTCTAGATCTAAACGGGGATGTGACCATCGATTGGTCAGGTACCATCGATGCCGGAAGTGGAACCATCGAATTTAGCGGTAGCGTCTTTAACAATACCGGCGATTTCCTGCCCGGCACCAGCACCTTTATCGTCGATGGTACGGATTGCACATTTGATAGCAGCCAATGGGCTGATACCATCAAGTTTTATAACCTGGTCATCGCCGAAGGCGCCAATAGTGAAGCTTTTGAGGATGTCTTGGTTCTTAATGATCTTGATGTGGGCGATGGTGGAACTTTCGAAGTGATTGAAGGTGAGAATCTTGATGTGATTGGTGAGATCACTGGCGAAGGAACTGTGGAGTCCGACCGGCCCTTCATTCATACCCTCCTCATCACCGGTCCAAGTACCATCGTGGCGATCTTCAATGAGCCACTAAATTCCGCTACGGCCCTGAATGCAGCCAATTATGCTATCCAGGATGTGGATAGCTCGAATCTCGATTATCCCACTAATCCCATCTTGGGAGGAGCGAACAATAATGAGGTGACCTTAACGCTGGGATTTGTCATCCAGACGGATGTGGATTATTATCTCGTGGTCAACAATATCCTCGACCTCCAGGGAACCTCCGTCAATGCTCACCATCGTAAACGCTTTGGTAAACAGAGCGATCCGAATGAGATCGTCTGGACTGGTGCCGTGGATTCCGATTGGGGAACGGCAGGTAACTGGTCGAAAAATTATGTCCCCACCAGCATCTCCCTGATCACCATTCCCGCCGTGACGAACGATCCGGTGATTGGCGCAAACGACGAGGTTACCATCGGAAGCTCAGGATCCCTCACGTTGGAAGATGGCGCCACCCTGACACTCGAACCCGGTGCCCTGCTGACCATGGAATCCGAATCAACAGTGTCCACGAACAGCACCGGACTGATCATCATCAGTGCCGGAGCCGACTATATCAACCGGAGCGAAGGCACCCCAACCATACAATTGCATGGTGAATTTACCGGGGTAAAAGGCTGGCGGATGATCTCTTCCCCCATTGCAACCTCCTTCTCCAACTGGCTTAAGCCTGCGAATAACTTTGTCACTCAGGGATTTACTGGAGCACTCTATCCGGCTAAACAGCCGAACCTGCTCTGGTTCGACGAAACCGAAGTGGGCACCACCAATATGGCCTGGCGCCAACCAGGAAACTTTACGGATGCCATCACCACCGGACGAGGATACTATTTTTACATCTTCAACGGTGCCGGAATTATCACCGGTGGAACCTACCCGGATGTGCTCCCTCTGCAAATGTCTCTCCAAGGCCAGGAAACTAGCCTGACCGGAGGAGTCTATAGCTACTCCTTGTCTTACCATGAGAGAAACCACTCCAGTCAAACCCCGCAAAATACAGCCACCTACCTCGACCTCAACAGCGATGATGCCGGCTGGAACCTCATCGGTAACCCCACCGCTAGCACTCTGAATTGGAACGACGACGGCTGGACCAAAACCAACGTGGATAATACACTATATATATGGGATCCCTCAACCAACCAGTTCCTCACCTGGAACGGATCAGTGGGCTCCCTGACTAACGGACTGATCGCTCCCTACCAAGCCTTCTGGGTCAGGGCAAATAATAGTACCCCGGAACTCTCCTTCACACAGGATGCTAAATCCAGCGGGGCAACCTTCTATAAGTCCGGCTTCTTCCGCAAAACTCCGGAATTGAACTTCACCATGACGCTCAAAGCACAAGGGATGAACAGTAATGTGTATGTCTCCATGAACGAAGAGGGCATCCGAGGAGCCGATCCCTACGATGCTTACCGCCTTGAACCGATGGCGGAAGAGAGCCTGGAATTCTTCACCCTCTCCTCTCCACAGCACACTATGCCATTGGTAATCAATAATATACCAAATGTGGTTAGAGACCAGGTACGCATTCCGCTCTACGTGGGTGCTGTCTGCGAGGGCAATCAGGTGAGTTCCGATTTTACGCTCTCTTGGGAGCTGCCTGTCGAATGGCCAGATAATCTGCAGGTTATCTTGATGGATAATGTGGCTCAGGTGGCCATCCCCATGAATGTTGAAAATTCGTACTCATTCTATTATCGCAGCACCAAATCAGCCTCCATAATCCGGGAGGAGCCCTATCTGCCGGAGCAGCTGATTAAGCCAGTTCCAAGAATCTCTTCCCTGAAATCCGGTCACCCGGAGCCGTTCACCATTGTGATCATGCGTGGTCAGCCGGATGAGGATCCGGTGTACACTCCGCCTACCGCCCAGCTGCTGCCCGTGTACCCCAACCCGATGTACGGCCAGGTTATCGTGCAGTTTACTCTGCCGGAACGCTCCAACGTGTTGATTCAGCTGTTCGACCTGAATGGTCGGATGATCGAACAGGTTGCTCATAGCGAGTTTGCAGCCGGACTGCAGAAGCTCGAATGGAATGCCGACCATCTGACACCTGGAACGTACATCATGCGTTTACAGGATAAAGAATCCCACTCCATACAAAAAATTGTTAAACCAAACAGCTATTAATTCTGTTATTAATCCAGCTACTAATATTACCTTAAGGATACCCATGAGACTGAGACGGATGAAGTGGATGAAAGGAATGAGACGTATGAGATGGATGATGATGAGCGGTATTCTCCTGATGGGAAGCGGAGCCGGATACCCGATATTTTCGCAGAATCAGAGCTCAAAGACGGCGGTCATCAGCGTCTCGGCCACGGTCAGTCAGGATATTCAGATTCTCACCGTTCGGGATATCGACCTGGCTGGCGTGGAACCTACCGGCGAAAATCTGTATATCTCGCCCATCATGGACCCGACTGCCGGCATGATGATCGCTTCCGGTATGCCTGGTGCAGCTGTTAGAATGATGTTTTTCAGGGAGATGGAGCTCGTCAGAATCGACGGTCCCGGTCGGCTGCGTTTAACGTATGAGGTCAGTATTTTCGACGAGGACAACCAAAGAGCTTCTCGTTTGTTTGAGACATTAGATGAAGAACTCCGTTTTAATCCGATGGGAAAGCTCTATATCTGGGTCGGAGGATCAGTGGATCTACGCCTTGCTAACCCGGGCTTTTATGAGGGTGAATTCACCATCGAGCTGGAGTATATATAGATAAATTTCAACAATGATTAACCAGCGCCCCTATCGCCTTTTGTTTATCCTGATCTTAACTCTTGCTCCACAGATGTTGGCAGGACAGCGGATCAATTTCGGGCTGTATGCTGGCCAAGGGATCACCCTGACAGCCACCACTGAGGTGCTCGACTTCAACAGCAAGCAGACGGTGATCAATCCGGGTACCGAAGAGATCATTACGATGGACTATCTAAATTACCAACCTGCGGTGGTGACTATCACGGCACAGGCTGATCTGGATGTGTCGGTAACCGTCTCTTTTCCTGATTCATTGAGGCTCGTTGAAGGCTCCTTTGCTCTTCCGGTTGATTTGCAGTTCGCTTACTCTAATCTCGGGGCGATCAACGAAACCACCGCGAAAACCCAGGCCGTTCCGGTTCCGCTGGGACTCATGTCGGCTATCTTCCCGGTATCCCGGCGGGCAGGGGGAACGCGCGCGCTGCCTCCTACGCCGCAGCATGTGGGCTACACCCCTCCAACGGCTACGGCTTATCTGTTCATTTATGGATCTCTCGGACCGGTGGGAGATGTGGGTGCCGGAACCTACACCGGAATGATCAATATCACTGTTGAATACGCTACACATGACTAAAAATACCTGGAATCGAATTGGACTGATGTGCCTGATGCTGTTGCTATTAGGTGGACAGCTCCATCGGTTGCCGGCGCAGCATATCCGAATTCAGATTAAGGTGCCGCCGAAACTCGCCCTGGAAGATACCCGAATGCTCGATTTTGGCACGATCCAGGACACCGGATGGATCCACATTAACCGCAATGATCCCCGTGTCGGAGCTTTTGCCATCAGCAACCAGGAAAACGTGAAGGTCCAGGTGTCCGTTTATACGCCTACCGCCCTCGAATTGGATCAGGATACCCGCCTTCCCATCAGGCTCGAAGCCTCCTGGCTAAACGATGGAACTTCCCGCCCTTGGATGGCCGTCCCGTTTAACCCCGCACCACCCACTTCTCAGATCATTTTACCTGCTCCTCCAATCACCTCTCTGCCCTACTTGAGTGAGTTCGCGTCTTTTATTCTGAGCGATAATGTGGCAGATAGCCAATCGGCGAGCGAAAACGAGTCCTTAACTGCTTGGGTTTATCTATCTGGTTCACTGTATGTTGGGGAATTGAAGCCGGGTGTTTACCAAGGCCAGGTGTACGTGACAATCGAATATGAATAAATTTTTTAAAAAACATTTGGTGTTTAATAAAATATGTCTATCTTTGCACCAATAATTTTTGAGCCAGGTCGCAGTGGCGAAAAAGTTAGAAAAAGAAGAACAGTAACAATTAAAAAACAATTAACAAGTATTAACATTAAACCTTATCTTAAATGAAAAACATTTTTAAATCTCTGATGATCGTCGTCCTCTTCGTAGGACTGGGCTCAAGCGCTTTTGCACAGGTTAGTAATAACATTACTACCGAAGCCAAAGTTCAAACTGCATTAATAATTGATAGAACTACTGACCTAAATTTTGGTGGAGTAGTTAATGGCACCAACCCAACTTTGAATGCAAGTACTGGTGAGACTCCTTTCTGCGGAACTTCAGCAGCACTGGGTAAGTTTACCGTTACTGCTCAGGCTGGTGTTGATGTTACTGTAAATTTTGAGGATAACGACCTTAAAGCAACTGTTGAAGGGGATGTATATACGTTATCTTTCGAACCATCTGTTTACTGGACTGCTGATAATACTGCTACTGACGGCGAAACAGAAATCTTATCTAATGGTAACTATACGACTTCTGGCACTGATTACTTCTTTGTTGGAGGTGTTCTCATCGTTGGAGATGCTGCAGCAGCTCCTGCTGCAACGTATGCAGGAACATTTACTATGACGGTTACTTACAACTAATACCCTCCCCCTATCGGGAGCTTTTAAAAAAAAGTGTATCAAGAACAACAATTTGTTTTCTTGATACACTTTTTTATTAGTACTTTTGAACATTTACCAGAAAAAAGGAATCCAAACCACCAAAACTCGATGTCATGAATTCAATGAAGTACTTCAGAATCTCTGTTCGTAACGGTTTGGCTCTGGTATTGTTCTGTCTGACTACCAGCGCCTTTTCGCAGATATCTGTCTCTCCGACTTCCCTTTACATTCACAGCGATACCAAAATAGGAACCCTGTATATCTCTAATGGTTCGGAGCAACCACAGGAGGTCTCCATCAGCGTACTCTTTGGGTATCCCGGATCGGACGAGGCCGGAAATATGACGATGGTGTATGAAGATTCAACGGCTCAGGGAAAATATGGACTGAACGACTGGGTACGGGTGTTCCCGAGAACGTTCACGCTGGCTGCTAAACAACAGCAGACGGTGAGGGTTCAGGTGCGTGCCCCAAGAGGAATCGACGAGGGAACCTACTGGACCCGCGTGAAAATTACCTCCAACGCACAAACCCCGGATGTAGAACAGGCTGTCACCGATCAAATCTCTACCCGCGTAACCTTCAAATTCGAACAGGTGATCGCAGCGTTCTATCTTAACGGTAAAACGGAAACGGGTTTATCAATCGACCGGATCACTGCCGAACAGACGGAGAAAAACCTGTCACTGCTGGCTTCCGTGGTACGGACAGGCAATAGCCCTTTTATCGGCATGATCAAAACAGAATTGCTGGATGAACAAGGTAATAGTGTCCTGACACGGGAGATGACTACCGCCGTCTATTTTGACGCCCTGCGTCGGGTGGATCTGGATGTTACCGATATTACCCCCGGGAAATATACCGCAAAAGTCACCTTCGAAACTACCCGTCGCGACGTGGATCCTGCCGATCTGGTGAAGTGCCATCCCGTTAGCCAGACGATCCCGGTCGAGGTTAAATAGACCCTTACCAGCCCTTTTTTTGAAACGACCTAGCCTTCTTTTTTTACTGCCAACAAGCTTTTGCCTGTTTGGCTATCTTGTGTC
>JAAYIP010000262.1 GCA_012523435.1 Bacteroidales bacterium
ACCGGATTGGAGGGTTGGCTCTTTACTTTACATGCCCCAAGCATGGTCCCATTGATGAAGTATTCGTCCCGCCGCTGCCTCAGAGAAAAGATTCACCGGGCGTATGCTTTTCGGTGTAACCAAGGCAATGAGCACGATAATAAGGAGCGAATCCGAGAAATTGTGAACCTACGCTTGGAGTTAGCTAACTTGTTGGGATTCAAGGATTATGCCTCTTATGAGCTGGAATCGAAAATGGCTAAGAACACCACCACGGTATTGGCACTGCTAGACGAGCTACACGAGGCCGCCCGTCCGGTAGCCCTGGAAGAGTTGGATGAGGTGGCTTCATTTGCCAGAGAGAGCGGAGCAGATTTTGAACTCCAGGCATGGGATTGGGCCTACTACTCAGAAAAGCTGAAGGAACAGAAGTATGGCTTTAAAGAGGAGATGCTTAAACCCTATTTCGAGCTTACCCGAGTGATCGATGGAATCTTCCTGCTGGCAAACCGGCTTTATGGTATTCGTTTCACGCCGATCACCGATCTGCCCCTGTACCATCCTGATGTCCGCGCCTATGAGGTAACCGATCAGGACGAACGCTTCCTGGCCCTCTTTTATGCTGATTTTTTCCCACGAAAAGGCAAACAGGGTGGGGCCTGGATGACCGAGTTTCGCGGCCAGTGGATGCTTGACGGGCAGGATGGTAGACCTCATATCTCCATTGTCTGTAACTTCAGTAAACCTACCGGCGATAAGCCTTCGCTCCTGACCTTCGATGAGGTCAATACCTTCCTGCACGAGTTTGGTCACGCCCTACATGGAATTCTTTCCAATGTAACCTACCCTTCTGTCTCGGGAACAAATGTTTATCACGACTTTGTTGAGTTGCCTTCTCAGATCATGGAGAACTGGCTGGTGGAAAAAGAGTGGCTCGACTTGTTCGCTGCTCATTACCAGACAGGAGACCCGATTCCGCAAGATCTGATCGATAAGCTGATTCAGGCACGGAATTTTCTGGAGGGCTATGCCACCGAACGGCAGCTTGGGTTTGGATATGCTGATCTGGCTTGGCATACCATCACCGAACCTTTTAAGGATGATGTCATTGCCTTTGATCAAGCGGCTTCCGAAAAGACCCGGATTTTCCCGCTTCTGGAGGGCGCTTCAATGGCTCCAGCCTTTTCTCATATTTTTGCGGGTGGTTATGCAGCAGGCTATTACGGATATAAATGGGCTGAAGTCCTCGATGCCGATGCCTTTTCGCTTTTCCAGAAAAAAGGAGTGCTCAATCCTGATGTCGCCCACTCTTTCCGTATCAACATCCTGGAGCGGGGCGGAAGCGAGCATCCGCTAGTGCTCTACAAACGATTCCGTGGGCAGGATCCAGACGTTAAAGCCTTACTCGAACGCAGCGGTCTGTTGAGGTGAAAATAGAATTGACAACCTCAGATAAAAGAGCGAACTTTATCCTATTAATATAATATTCAAATGTCATTCAAATGTCCACCTCAAAAACTTATGCCTCAGCGATCCTATCGGCCGGACTGATTATCGCTGCCCTGATCCTGGGCCAATCGGCCATCCGGTTTAAAAAGCTCGACCGTTCGGTGGTAGTCAAAGGCCTTGCAGAAATGGAGGTTGACGCTACCCTGGCGATATGGCCTATTACTTTCAACGAAGCCGGGAACAACCTCTCCGACCTGCAAAGTGCCCTGGAAGATAAGCAGACCATCATTCTGGAGTTTCTTAAAGAAAATGGCTTTGCCGATGAAGAGATCTCTATCGGAATGATCAACATCAGTGATCAGAAGGCAAACTTCTACGGCGGCGGTAATCAATACATCGAATACCGCTATGTCGGTCGGGCGCAGATGACTGTTCGTACCGACCAGATTGACCGGATGACCAAGGCTATTACTCGTCTTACTGATCTGGTTGGCAAAGGGATAGCCCTTAATCAGGATCAGTATATGAGCCAGGTACAGTACCTGTTTACCGAGCTGAACTCCATCAAACCGCAAATGATTGAGGAGGCTACAAAAAATGCCCGCGAGGCCGCTGAAAAATTTGCCATAGATTCAGATTCGAAGGTGGGGAAAATCAAACGGGCAACCCAGGGGATGTTTTCTATCAACGATCGCGATATGAATACGCCCTATCGTAAAATTGTCAGAGTGGTTACCACTGTTGAATATTACCTGACCGGTAACTGATCGACAATGAACCCCCTGTTAGAGATTTGTGCCGGGTCCCTAAATTCCGCACTGGCTGCGCAGGAGGGTGGAGCTCACCGCGTTGAATTATGCGATAATCTTCGCGAGGGTGGTACAACTCCAAGTCTGGGTCAGATCCAAATAGCTCGTAAGTTATTGAACATTAATCTTCACGTGCTTGTTAGGCCTCGAGGAGGCGACTTCCTCTATTCGGATCTGGAATACGAAATTATCAAGGAAGATATTGTCCAGTGCAAAAAGATTGGCGTCGATGGAGTGGTGGTTGGATTTCTGAGACCTGATGGATGTGTTGATTACCAACGACTTGTGGAGGTTGTCGAATTATCTCGACCGATGTCGGTTACTTTTCACCGGGCGTTTGATATGGCGAAAGATCCGATTGAGGCACTGAACGTGCTCAAAGCATCGGGAGTGGACCGGATTCTGACCTCAGGGCAACAAAATAGCGCCATCAATGGCGCCACGCTGATCAGAGATTTAATCGCTAAGGCAGGCGATGAGCTAATCATCATGCCTGGCGGAGGTATCACGGTTGAGAATATCAATCAGGTAATGCGAATGACGGGTGCGCTCGAATACCACGCTACCCTTCGCAATACTTTCGATGGTTCAATGAGATTCCGCCGAACGGGTATCTCCATGAGCGGTGGATCCAATGAAGATGAATTCAGCATCCGAGAGACCGATCCGATGTTGGTAAAACAATGTGTTAATAAGCTGAATAATAAATGAATAAGAAAACCTATCCAATGAAAAGGCCGCCGTATAAACTCGGATTGGTCCTGGGTGGAGGTGGAGCTAGAGGCTTCGCTCACCTGGGTGTTACACGGGCATTGTATGAGCATGATATTAAGCCTGATATCATCTCGGGAGTCAGTGCCGGATCAATCGTAGGAGCCTTTTTAGCTGCCGGGCTAAATCCTGCAGAGGTTTTCGAACTGCTACGTGATCAAGATATTATGAAAATCACGAACATCCATCTCCCAAAAGATGGGCTATTGAAGCTTGGCGGACTGCAAAAGCAACTCAAGCTCCATATCCCGTTTAAAAAGGTGGAGGAGCTACCCATCAAATTGATCGTGGCGGTGTGTAATCTGAATAAAGCACGGGTAGAATACCTTTCTGAGGGCCCGTTGGCCGACTTGGTTCTGGCATCATCCAGCATACCGGTGCTGTTCGCTCCGGTTAGCCTTAACGACCAGCTATATGCCGACGGTGGCGTGCTGGATAATCTGCCGGTAAAACCGGTAAGGAAGATTTGTGAAAAAGTCATCGCTGTGGATATCAGTCCAGTACATGAGACCGACAAACTTGAAAATCTATTCCAGATTGCGGTTCGCACCTTCCATCTAAGTGTCTGGAAATATACCGTCCAGTGGGGCAAGAAAGCGGATATCCTGATCGAACCACCCGATGTGGATAAATATGACATCCTCAGTACTAAACATGTCGAGGAGCTCTATGAACGATCGTATCAATATACCCTCGATCTGATCCGAAAATCATCAGTATTTCATAATTTCGGTGCGGATTAGTTGCGCTCATAGAATCTGAAAACGCTTTGAAAATCAGCCTGATAATAAACGACCAATACCACACCCCCCTGGGGGTGAAGCGATATTGCCTTGATCGCCTCGTTCCTGGCCTGTCGCTTGGTTTCAAATGGAATTTTGCGAAAGTGGTAGTCAGGTCGAGAAGGGCCTGCTTCAAAGGATTATACGATGATGAGGCTTGGGCAGCATCCTCGTTGGAGAATTTTCGTCTGCTGGAACGCGCCGGGGGGGTGTTTCATATCGACGGGGTCGAGCATTTCCGGAACCTGAAGGGCCCTGCGGTTTTTGTCAGTAACCACATGAGTACGCTGGAGACCATGGTCTTCCCCTTTCTGATAGCACCCCATAAACGAGTCACTTTCGTGGTGAAGGATAGCCTGGTGACTCACCCTATCTTTGGGCCAGTGATGCGTTCGAGAGATCCAATTGTGGTGAGCCGCCACGATTCCAGGCAGGACCTGCTCGAAGTGATGAAGAAGGGAACCAGCTTGTTGTCGGAAGGTATTTCGGTGGTCATCTTCCCCCAAAGCACTCGACGGCTGGAGTTCCACCCAGAAGAGTTTAACTCCCTCGGGGTGAAACTGGCTGGCCGCGCCGGAGTACCCGTGATTCCCATGGCCATCAAAACCGATTTCTGGCTCAACGGTCGGATCCTTAAAGATCTGGGACCATTTGATATGCGTAACCGTGATATTCGGATCAGGTTCGGACAACCACTCACGATCACCGGGACCGGTAAGGATGAGAACCAACAAATCATCCGGTTCATCCAAACGAACCTCGAAGAATGGAAGGTGTCGGCTAACAGGTAACCGCTCGATGCTTTCTGCCTTTTGTAACTAAATAATTATCCTAGACGTCTAACCCTAAAACCATTCGTCATGAAAAAACCAAAACAGATCTTACAATCACTTTTTTTTCTCCTGATTATTACCGTTTTGTTCTCCCCCTCAGGACGAACACAGTCAATATCAGGTGATTGGTATGGCCTGGCAGAGGTGCAGGGAATGGCCTTGAGGCTCAACCTGCACATTTCCGATGAGAATGGAACCTTTAAAGGCACTTTCGATAGCCCAGACCAAGGGGCTTTCTCTATTCCCCTTACCTCGATAGTGATTGAAGGTCAGCATTTTACCTTCACATTTGCCCCCGGTGGGATCAACTATCAGGGAACGACCGATCCCGGGTACACCTTTATACTCGGTAAATTTCAACAGGGAGGCCAGGAATTCCTCCTGCCGTTTTATCGTAACCCAGTTGAACTGCCTGAGGATAGTCCCCAGAAAATCATGGAAATCTATGATAAACAGGAAGTGTATATCGAAATGCGCGATGGGGTCAAACTTTTTACTTCAATCTATTCGCCAAAGACGATGACCGAACCAGCCCCTATGATTCTCTTCCGATCACCGTATAATTCAGAACCGGGTGGACCGAACCAGTACAACCAGCTGGTCGGTATCTATTATCGTTATATAAAGGAGGGCTATATTTTAGTATTTCAGGATGTTAGGGGTAGATTCATGAGTTATGGCGAATTTGTCAATGTGAGGCCATTCAACCCTGATAAAAAAGGTAAAGAGATCGATGAGGCTTCTGATACCTATGACACGGCAGAATGGCTGATTAAAAACGTGAAAGGCAACAATGGACGGATCGGTGTTACAGGAACTTCCTATCCTGGCTTTTATGCTACTATGGCCGCCCTGGCGGAACACCCCGCAATCAAAGCGGTTTCGCCACAGGCTCCGGTAACAAATTGGTTCCTGGGCGACGATTGGCATCACAACGGAGCTTTCTTCCTAATCGATGGCTTCAGCTTTTACACCTTCTTTGGTGATCCTATGCCGGTGCCAACTCGCTTCAACCGGGGCATGATCCCATGGGGCGAACAGGATAGCTATGAATTCTTTATGCGCCTCGGCCCGATCAAAAATACGAAGGCCTATTTCCCTGATAGTATTCAATATTGGCACGACATGATGGCTCACCCAAATTATGACGATTTCTGGAAGGCTACCGATCCCCGCCCTCATCTGACTAACATCCGCCCGGCTATGATGACAGTTGGAGGATGGTTCGATGCCGAAGACCTGTGGGGTACGCTGGCCACCTATAAGGCCGTCGAGCAGCAGAATACCTCCTCACTGTCCAATACACTGGTCATGGGACCGTGGTCACACGGCCAATGGGCTATGAAAAGTGCCGAAAACGTTGGAGATGTCTATTGGGGCTCCAATACTAACCCCTATTTCCACCAACTCGAACAAGCCTTTTTTGATTATCATCTTCGCGATAAGGGCGATGGAAACCTGCCGGAAGCAGCCATCTTTGTGACAGGGGCCAACGAGTGGCAACCCTTCGATGCCTGGCCTCCCACGCAGGCAAAAGAACAGACGCTCTGGTTTCAGCCTAATCAGTTATTGGCCTTTTCTAAACCCGACGCTAACAACAGCTTTGATGAGTATATCTCCGACCCAATGAAACCGGTCCCCTATCGGGAAGATGTTCATTTGCGTCGCGATCCAAGTTACATGACTGATGATCAACGGTTTGCAGCAAGAAGGCCGGATGTTTTGGTTTATCAGACTGATGTGCTTGAGAATCCTGTTACCCTAACAGGTCCTATGGCGGTGGATCTATATGTCTCCACAACCGGTACCGATGCTGATTTTATTGTTAAGCTGATTGATGTTTTCCCTGATAACACTCAGGCTCCAGCCGGCAAAGAGGTGAATGTTCCTCATGGTGGCTACCAGATGCTGGTCAGAGGGGAAGTGATGCGCGGCAGGTTCCGTAACAGTTTTGAAAATCCCGAGCCGTTCACTCCGGGCGAGATCACCCAGGTTAAATTTCAGTTGCCCGATGTGGCCCATCAATTCAAAAAAGGCCACCGAATCATGATCCAGGTTCAAAGCACCTGGTTCCCGCTGGTTGACCGCAATCCGCAAACATTTGTCGATCCGTTTACCTGTGACGAGTCGGATTTCCAAAAAGCTACTGTGCGGATTTATCACGATAAGAGAAACCCATCGGGTGTTAAGGTGCTTCTGCTGAAGGAGTAGCCTGTCGGCTCAGGCTGATTATGATCTTTATCTATCTTTACCGGCGCTAACTTCAAATCCTGCGCTATGAAAACCCGTTTCTCCCTGCTGATAATCCTCGTGGGACTTGCCATGAGCGGAATGGCCCAGTCGGGCCGCTCAAAGGAATATGTATTAAATTCCCCTGATCAAAGCCTTCAGGCTATCATTCGGATTGATGCGGCCATCCAATTCGACCTCCTACGCAATGGCAACCTTCTCCTGTCCAGTCAAGAGATTGGCCTACAAACAGTTGACGGTCCTGTCCTTGGGATTGAACCAAAAGTTAGAAAGGTGAAGCGGACCGAGGTGGATCAGGTCATCAAACCCGAGATCCGTGAGAAATCTGAGAGCATCCGCGATCATTACCTCGAGCTGATCATGCTCTTCCGATCGGGCTACAGCTTGGAGTTTCGTATGTTCAATGAGGGTTTGGCTTACCGGCTGGTGCTCGACCAGCCGGATGAGCTCGTGGTGAAACGTGAGCTTGCCGGGTATCGCTTCGGTCCGCTGGATTCGGTCTGCCTCGCTCTGGAGGATAATTTTTACAGCGCGTATGAAACACCGTATATCCAGACAACGGTGGGTGAGCTGGAAGAGGGGAACCAGTTCTATCTCCCAGTGGTAGTCCGTAAACCCGATCGCACCCTTCTCTGGCTTGGTGAGTCAAACATCCGCGATTATCCGGGTATGTGGCTGAAAAAATCGGATGAGAGTACTTTCTCTGCCCTCTTTCCGGGTTATCCTCTGGAAATCAAGGGAGAGGGAAGCCCTTACGGCCAAACCAGGGTTACTGAATATGCTCCCTATAGCGCCCGAATTAGCGGGAAAAGAACCCTCCCTTGGCGAATTATCGGAGTGGCGAAAAAGGATCGTGATCTCATAATGAATCAGATGGTATATCTTTTAGCTGACTCTTGTGAAATCGATGATCCGTCCTGGATCGAGCCGGGATGGGTCATCTTAGATTGGTGGGCCAGACGGAATATCTTCGGAGTGGACTTCAAAGCTGGTATTAACACGGAAACGGCCAAATATTTCATTGATTTTTGCGCTCGTTACGGGGTAACCTATTTTCTGTTCGATGATGGCTGGTCCGACCTGGGAGATATCCTCAAAATCAGACCAGGCCTCGATATGGAGGAGGTCATGGAGTACGCCAAACAGCGAAAAGTCAAAGTTATGCTTTGGCTGGCTGCTGCAACGCTCGACCGGCAAATGGAGGAGGCGTTGGATCTGTATGAAAAATGGGGCGTTGCAGGTATCAAGGTGGACTTCATGAATCGCGATGATCAGCTCATGATGAATTTTTATGAGCGTGTGTTGGAGGAGACAGCCAAACGCCACATGGTGGTTAATTTTCATGGCACGTGCAAATCAACCGGATCAGGCCGTACCTATCCCAACCTGCTGACGCAGGAGGGGCTGATTGAGTTTGAATTTTCGGGTGTCTCCGAATGGGACAATCCCGATCACCGGAACATCCTGCCGTTTGTCCGGAATGTTGCCGGTCCGATGGATTATATTCCAGGTACTTTTAACAACGTGACAAAGAAGGACTTCCGAAAGGTTGCCGATTTCCCGCAGGGCATGGGTACCCGGGCCCATTTTATTGCAATGGCCATCACCACTACCAGCCCGATGCAGATGATCCCCGATTCCCCATCGGATTACAACCGAGAGGAGGAGTGTGCTGCCTTCTTGCTTGATATTCCGGTGGAATGGGATGAAACCAGGGTTTAAGAAGCCAAGATGGGCGATTATCTGATCATGGCACGACGCAACGGACATGAATGGTTTGTTGGTGCCACCACTGACGGATTGCCCCGAACCTTTACCCTTGATCTGAGTTTTCTTCCCGAAGGAATTTTTACCCTGAATCTTGTGAAGGATGGACCCAATGCCGATACCCGGGCCATTGATTATCAGATGGAAACACTGCGAGTTACCCGGGATACAAAAGTGGACATTAACCTAGCTCCAGGAGGAGGCTGGGCAGGAAGAATAAGATAACCCCTTTTCATCTACCTTTGCGCCCAATTTTTAAGGCCTGATGAAATGAAAGGGTTTTGGACTATCCTCTTGTTGGTGCTATCCAATACATTTATGACTTTCGCCTGGTACGGGCATCTGAAGATGCGCGAGTACAAATGGTTTGAAGGGCTCTCGCTGTTTGGTATTATCCTGATATCCTGGGGAATAGCTTTCTTTGAATATACCCTCCAGGTTCCGGCTAATCGTATTGGTTTCCAGGCTAATGGCGGACCCTTCAACCTGGTCCAGCTCAAGGTGATTCAGGAGGCTATCACTCTGATCGTATTCATGGCTTTCACTTTCCTTTTCTTTAAGGATCAAACTATCAAGCCCAATCACCTAGTCGGATTTTTCTTTCTGGTGCTGGCCGTCTATTTTATTTTTAAAGACTGACCTCTAGCTTGAGGAGGGAAGAGCCTTGCTGTCACGCTCCGATTCTCCTCACCTTCCCATTGCGGCTTACCTCGATCAGCAGGCTTTCTCCAGGCTGAAAAATCAGCTCGTACTCGATGCTTCTATTGGGTAGGTTGATCTTGATATTCCGCGACAAAGTTCCGGTGGTTTCTGATTGGCCGTATTTCACCGGGTACCTGAATTCGCGGGCAACGGGGTGGGCAAAGAATAGCAGGTATTTACTACCATCCTGACGCGCCCAGAAATAAGGCAGATTGTTGCCTTCCAGCAGGGGAGGAGCCAGATCCGCTGTCGGCCATTCATCCGGGCTCAACGCCATCAACCGTTGGGTCAGTTCGATAAATTCGGGGTGTGTGACCAAGCCAGCTTCCTGTGGAGTTTGTTTGATGAAGACTGGAAACCCGGATTCAGCTAGTTGGGTAATTGTTTTTAGTGTACTGATATCCAGGAACTTAGAGTCAATATATAAAATAGAAAAAGAACAATCCCCGACTTCGAACTTTAATCCACGATTGGTGTCAACCAGTTTCCCGTTTGCCAGGAACTGGTTGTTGATCCAGAGTGGCTGATATCCTCTCAGTTCTTCCGGGATGTCCAGGTAGCGCAATTCATATTCCCCCCAGGCCCAGGGTAGCTGTTTCTCTTTTGGCATCTCACCGTCAATCCACGCATCCTCGATGGGTAGGTAGATAGCAACATCGGAATAGACCTGGCCCCTGCGCAGCTGTTCGGAGGTAGATGTTAGATAGGAATTCAGGTGTGGGATTTCCGCCGTGAGGCTGCCTCCGGGCCCGGCGTGAACGGTTGCATAGAATGATATACTGTCGGATCCTACTGGATTGTACGGGGTTCCGTGCCAGACGATCTGATTAAGGCCGTGTGCAAAGAGTGCATCGGCAACGATTTTTAGATCGGAAGCTTTTTCTTGGCGATGGTGAGTCCGTGGCCAGCCATAGAGGCAGGTGAATGTTTCGGCTGTGATGATCTTTTTGCCGCTGAGAGCAGCCGCTGAGGCTACGATGCGTGTGTAATAGGGTTCATAAAGCATGGCTTCGGATTCAGGAACATCTATCATGGAGTATGCCTTGAGAATATCGGTGGGAGAGCCCATGCATTGCGCACGGCTGAACCCACCGTTGGCCCGCGCATTCTCGCTGAATGGAATAAAAAAGTTGTTGATCACCAGCTCTGAAACCAGCTTCATATAGTCGTAACGCGCTCCGGCACAGGTATCAGTGAGAATTCCTGCTTCCATCCAAGGGGTAATGTCATAGCCAAACCGCTCCAAAAACAGCGAATCAAACCCGTTGGTCCATATGTTCCTGGTTTGGACCTCCCAGGAATCGACAAACAACCCTGAGGGTTGGCCAGTTCTCATTGCTGGCTCGAGGGCACGGTTCATCCTGGTGGCATAGCGCTCAAAAGCCTGCCGATTGAGGTGGTCAATCACCAAACCTTTGGCCGGATAGTCCCACAAACCTCTGATCCACTGTCGGAAAGCAGTATCGCCAAACTGTTTTGAACTCTCTTCCGGTGTCACCTCAAGATCCCCAAAGGGCCAAAGGGAGCCAAAGGTGAAATCCATCGTCAACCCGATCGAGTCGGCGTACCGCTTAGCGTGGGTGACTACCTCCGTCCACTCCGGGCTTAACCACTTTTGGCGCGGAGTGTAATTCACAGTATCACCTTGCATCCGGTTGAGAGGATAAACCCAGGCTACCTCAACTCCACCGAATCCATTATTTTTCAGCCAGTTGAGTTGATCCTCTACATCAGCCTTCTGAATCTCCGAGGCAAACCACCACCAGCGTGTCAGAGGCCTGGAGCTGGGGTAAACTTCAGAGTCGGGTTGGGAGCAGGATGGAAGTAGGAGGAAAAGAAGCAGCAGCAGTGAAAGAGATCTAGCCCGTAGAATACTGTAATTAGCTGTCATAAGATCAGTTTTTTTACCTTTGTTAAAGATGGAAACTTTTCAGGAACTTCTGAGACAACAGTTTCAACTCCCGCTGCAGAACCCGGTGCTTGTATTTGCCCTGATTCTGATCATTATCCTCTTGGCACCTATTCTCTTAAGGCGCCTGAAAGTCCCGGGGATTATCGGTCTGATCATTGCTGGTGTTCTCTTTGGTCCCCACGGACTGAATGTTTTAGCGAAAACCTCAGCTGTTGATCTGTTTTCTACAATCGGGATGCTTTACCTGATGTTTATTACCGGCCTTGAGTTAGATCTGAGCGACTTTAGAAAACACTCATTGAAAAGTGTCGGATTTGGTTTTGCGACATTCCTGATCCCCTTGGCCGTTGGATTACCTGTCTGCTATTATATTCTGGGTTTTGATTTTATTCCAAGTCTGTTGATCGCAGCCATGTTTTCGGCTCACACTCTGATAGCTTATCCGGTGGTATTAAGCTACGGAATCTCCAGGAACGAAGCGCTAGCCGTCACCGTTGGTGGTACTATCCTGACCGATACCGCGGTACTACTGGTCCTGGCCGCTATTACCGGGTCGCGATCGGGAGGACTGAATACTGGATTCTGGCTCTCCATGGCAGCATCCGTCACCGTTTTTCTGGTGATCATGTTTGTGGTAATTCCTCGCCTGGCTCGCTGGTTTTTTAACCGTCTCGAAGGAGAAAAGTCTTCTCATTACATTTTTATTCTTGTCATTGTATTCTTGGCCGCATTTCTATCGCAAATTGCTGGACTTGAGCCGATTATAGGGGCCTTTTTAGCCGGGCTGGTGCTTAATCGCTTTATTCCAGCTTCTTCCGTATTGATGAACCGTATCCAGTTTGTTGGAAATTCTCTGTTCATCCCGTTCTTCCTGATCAGTGTCGGTATGCTGATTGATGTTGGCAGTCTGTTAAGAGATTTTACAGTTTTCTGGATCGCACTGGTTATTACCGTTGTTGCCCTCGTAGGGAAATACCTGGCTGCTCGGTTTACACAAGTGATTTTTCATTTCTCTCGAAGCCAGGGAATGCTGATATTTGGCCTGAGTACCTCCCGTGTTGCTGCTACACTCGCTGTGGTTCTGGTTGCTTACGAGGCGGGGATTGTGGGGCGAGAGCTCCTGGAGGCTACCGTATTACTCATTCTCGTGACTTGCCTAATTGCGGCAGTGGTGACGGAAACAGCAGCTAAACGTATCCTGAATGAACAGAATGCTAAAGAAGAGGAGATCCCTCTGCCTTGCATGATCCACGAATCAGTTCTAATCCCGGTAGTTAATATCGCTAGCCTTCGAAATTTACTGGATTTCAGTGTGTTAATAAAAGAGAGTCGCTCAGATGTTCCAGTGAAAATTCTCTCCATAATTAACAAGCCTGATGAAGATACTGAAGCTCAGCTTACTTTACAAAGGCGTCGTTTGGAGGATGAATTGATCAGAATTGGAGCTACTGGTACACCGGTGGAGCTCGTGTTGACTGTTGATCAGAACATCCCCTCTGGTATCAACCGGGTAAGCCGCGAGCAGGAATCTACTACCCTCATCTTGGGCTGGCCAGTTAAGGAATCACTGTCTGATCGGGTTTTTGGACCATTGACGGAACGTTTGATTGAGGCTAGTGAGAAAACGATTTTTATCTGTCGACTGTCGAAACCCATCAACACCAGAAAACGGATTGTGGTTATTTGCCCGCCGTATGCTGAGTTGGAGCCGGGATTCCAGTATGTCATGCGGAAGGCATTCAATTTGGCTGCCGAATTGTCGCTTCCAATCAACCTCTACGCCCGACCGAGAACCCGCGACCGGATCGAGGAGTTCAGAGCAGCTACCGGATTGAACATCCTTATTCGAAATAATGATTTCAAAGATTGGGCCCATTTTGATGAGATCGTCAAAAAACTGAAACTGGATGATCTCGCTCTGTTCCTGGCTGCCCGGCCTGGCTCAGTCTCCTATAATCCCCACATGCATCATTTAGTCAGGCAAGTCAATGAGCTGGATTATGAAATGACACTCATTGTTAGCTACCCGATGGTTAATTCGCCAGATGAGAAGTTTGATGCGTACCGTGATTTTACTGTTGAGCCGGTTACCCGTAGCATGGAGGCATTTAATCGAGTTCAGCGCCGACTGGGTAAAGCGATTCACAAAGCGGAATAAGGCTACTTGATAAGCCCTGCCCAATTCCGCAATGTAGCCTTAACTAAAAGCCAGATCTTCTGCCTGTCAGATACACGATACCGCCGCTGTAAAATCTCCTGGGCCGGTGTTGAGCGTATCTTTTCCAATAATTCGCGGTAATAACGATAAGCCAGATAAACCCCGTTACGCACCTCTCTGGAGAGCTCTTTAATGCCCGAATGAGCTTCATGGAAGTCGTTCTCAATTTCCTCTTCGATCTCTAACTTTTTGTGAGTGAGGAAGTTGTCAAAATTCGTTTCCGGGAAATAGATTCTCCCTCGATTGTAGTAATCATCTTTAATATCCCGCAAGAAATTGATTTTCTGGAACGCTTCACCAAGCTTCCTGGCTGGATAGGTTAGGCGATCGTACGATTCGTCATCGTTAGGATAGAAAACTCGCAAGCACATCAACCCCACCACCTCAGCGGAGCCATAAACATACGTCTTGAACTCTTCCGGAGAGAATTGTTTCATGGTCAGATCCATTTCCATAGACTGCAGGAACGCCCGAATCAATTCATGGTCGATGCGGTACTCGTTCACTACCCATTGAAAGCTTTGGAGGATTGGATTGGTGCTATACCCGCGGCGGATAGCATCAAAGGTGTCGTTGCTGAAACGCTCTAGCAACAGCGCCTGATCCTGGTCGTGGTGCGTGTCAACAATCTCATCGGCAAACCGGACAAAGCCGTAAATTGCGTAAATTGGCTGGTGGTATTTTTTGTTGAACAGCTTGATCCCCAGCGAGAAACTGGTTGAATACCGGTTCGTGGTGAGTCGTGAGCAAGCCAGCGCGATGTCAGTGTACTGGTCCATACTGTTGCAGAATACGTTCGGTTGCCAACTTAGAACTGATCACAGCCATGGGGAGCCCGGTGCCGGGGACAGTGGAGGAGCCAACATAAAAGACATTTTTGAATTGTTCATCCACGTTTTTTGGCCTAAAATGTCCGATCTGGTTCAGATCATGTGCCAGGCCGAGACCGCTGCCGCGGTGCAGGTGGAAGCTCTTCTCCCAGTCAATCGGATCCATCACAGTTTTCGATATGATCCGCTTTTTTAGATCTACCCCAACCCGGGCCGACAGGTCGGCAATGATGTTGTCAACAATCTGGTCGCGGTCGCTCCAGTCGGGCTTGAACAAGCGATGCGGCACCGGACAAAGGATGAAGACTGTTTCGCAACCTGCTGGGGCACTTTCGGGATTGAAGCGCGATAGGGTATTCACGTAATAATAGGGTTGGTCGAGGCTGATCCTGTTCTTGAAGATTTTTGCGGCATAATCCTTGAAATTGTTGCCTAGGAAGTAATGGTGGTGATATAATGAATCTACCTGCTGATCCAGTCCGAGATAAATGGTCAGCGGGGCCATGGTCCAATGAAAACGATCGAGCCGCTCCTCCGACCACTTTTTCCGATTGAACACCTGATGCCGGAATACGGCGGCATCGGCATTGACTACAAATACATCAGCATTATGGACGATGCCGGCAGCATCGGTAAAGCCGGTAAGGCGACCGTTTTGAGCTTCAAAGCCTTTGATTTCAGTATTATAGCGAATAGAGATGCCCTTTTTGTTTAGCTCGCTGATGAGGCCTTCCACAATTTTGTACATCCCGCCTCTAACATTATGGTATCCGTCGTGCACCAGCTCGGTGTACGAGAGCAGGGTATAGACCGCCGGGGTGTCGAACGGAGTGGCTCCCAGGAAGAATGAAACCAGGCTGAGAATCTCTTTGACCTCTCTGGAGTCGAAGTAGCGGCTCATCTCACTCCAGACACTACGGAACATTTTAGGAGCATGGCCCCAGGGTACTCCGGCAAGGGATACCAGGTAATCAATCAACCCATCAAAGTTGCGCCGGATCACCCGGTTCTCCGTGTCATGAAACAGACGCCCGGTATCCTTTAAAAACCGCCGGGCTTTCTCTTCAAATCCAGGTTCCAACTCGCTGAATTCCTGGCCAAGTTTGTGTAAATCCTTGTAAATCTGATAATTACGATTTGATCCGCGAAAGTTGACCGCGTAAAGCGGGTCGAGCTCCACAAATTCAAAGGGCATGTCGATACCGCAAAAATCGATGAACTCCTTGAACTCATAACTCATACTAAAAAAAGAGGGCGCCATATCCCAGGTGAAACCGTCCTTTTTAAGCTGGTTAAGCCGACCGCCGGCCTGCCGGAACATCTCGACCATCTCAACATCGTAACCCCTGCTGGCCAGTCTCAAGGCAGTAGTTAACCCGCCGAGTCCGGTGCCGACAATTAAAGCTTTTGGCATATTGTGGAATTTGGTATCAAGATAACAATAAAAAGAACCAGAGGTTAAAATCGCTATATTTGATGGTAATCATCAGGGTTTATGGCGGAAATAGCAATCATTGGTGCAGGCATCGCCGGGTTGGCAGCAGCCATTCGAATCCGGGCACAAGGATTTGATGTTCAGGTTTTTGAGAAAGAGGGTAGCCCGGGAGGTAAAGTTATGGAGTGGCGGCGCAATGGGTTCCGGTTTGATCTGGGGCCTTCCCTTCTCACCCAACCGGATCGTGTGGAGGAGCTGTTTCATCTCGCTGGGGAAGACCCTCCCAAACATTTCCGGTATCAACGTCTCGACACGGTATGCCACTATTTCTGGCCTGATGGATCCACCCTCGAGGTTCCGGACGATCCGGCCCTGTTTGCCCGTCGCGTTGGGCAGCTTGCCGACGGTGGTAGTGCCGAGGTGGAGCGCTATCTTGAAGAGGCAGCGCTCCTGTACGAGACTGCCGGGCCACTGTTTTTGGAGCGACCCTTTCCCACCCGGGAGGCCCTGATGAGTAGCCAGGGACAAAAGATCGGCCGAAATCCAATGTTGCTGGACCCCTTTTTTAGCATGCATGGCCGCAACCGCCGCTCCTTCAGCGATCCACGCATCGTCCAGCTCTTCGACCGTTACGCGACCTACAACGGCTCGAACCCTTACAAGGCTCCCGCTACCCTCAAAATGATCGCCCACCTCGAACATGCCATGGGCGCCTATTTTCCCGATCAGGGGATGTACTCCATCGCGCGAGAACTGTCCGCCCTGGCCCTCCGGATGGGGGTGATAATCAACTTGAACAGCCCGGTGGAAAAGATCCTGACCGCTAATGATGGAAAAAGCGTCAGGGGAATCCGCGTCGGAGGCAAAGAGCTGAAATTCGACGGGGTTGTGTCGGATGTAGATATCAATACCCTCTATCTTAATAAGATGCTAAGTGTTCGGCGACCGCTTCTCGGTCGCCACCAGAAACTAAGCAGCTCAGCTCTAATATTTTACTGGGGGGTGAAGGGCCATTACCCATCCCTCGACTTGCATAATATCCTGTTCAGTCAGGATTACCAACGTGAATTCGACTACCTGTTCCGTCAGAAAACACTTTATTCCGATCCTACCGTGTACCTGTTTATCAGCTCGAAACGTATCTCCACGGATGCCCCGGAGGGACACGAAAACTGGTTCGCGATGATCAATGCTCCGGAAAATCTCGGACAGGATTGGGATCAACTGATTAAACAGGCTCGGGAAAATATCTTAATGAAAATCAGAACGATAGCAAATATCGATTTAGCTGGGAACGTGGTGTTAGAGCATGTGGAAAATCCTCGGACTATCGAAGCTCGCACGGGATCCTGGCATGGCTCACTCTATGGCGCCAGTTCCAACAGTCGGATGAGCGCTTTCAGCCGCCACCCCAACCATCGGCGTGGAATTGAAAACCTCTGGTTCACCGGCGGCAGCGTGCACCCCGGCGGAGGAATCCCCCTCTGCCTGGCTGGTGCTTCAATCGTTTCGGAACAGATCGCCCAGTATCGAATTAATCAGAGAATCAAATGATCAATCTGCGTAAAACATTTCCAGATAAGGAGTTACGGAAGTTCATCGTCATCTTTTATACGGTCGGAATCATTGGGATGACGTTACCCCTTTCGAGGCCTGTGTTTATCTGGCTTATCCCATTCCAGTTTCTCCTTAACCTGGCCATCCTCTGGATATCCGACCGCACCGCTAACCCGAAGCTTTTCATCGCTGCCATCATCGCATTCTTGGTGGGCTTTTTTGTGGAGGTGGCCGGCGTAAATACCGGAATCCTGTTTGGCGGATATGCTTATGACGGCGGCATGGGCCCGGAACTGTTTAACACTCCGATTGTCATGGGAATTGTTTGGTTGATAATGGTTTATATGGGTGTAGCAGTTGTCCAGCGATACACCTTGCACCCCCTCTATCTGCCAATCCTGACCGGTGTTCTGTTGACAGTGTATGATTTCCTGATGGAGCCGGTGGCTATGTGGTTGGGAATGTGGCAATGGGAGGGTGGTTCTGTTCCCCTGATGAACTACATCACCTGGTTCATCGTATCCGTGGCCCTGGCTGCCCTGTATCCGCTTCTCAAAATCAGAATTAGTAACCGGGTGGCACCCATCCTGTTTCTGGCTTTCATGATTTTCTTCCTGATCTTGAACGGGGTTGCGCTCATCGAAAAATGGATTGCCTGATGATCCCCGCCCGCCATATCTTTTTCCTCGTCGATTTTTTTCGATATTATATTGACTTTCGGATTAAAGGACATTTCTCCCGGGTGGTGATCCATCCTCCGGTTCCGGAGCTGACCGATAAACCCCTCCTGATCATCGGGAACCATTTCAGCTGGTGGGATGGCTTCTTTACCCTTTGGCTGAATAATCACCTCTTCCATCGACGCTGCTATGCGATGATGCTGGAGGAACAACTACGTAAGAATCGGATACTTAACTTCATAGGAGCCTATTCCATCAATCCCGGCTCACGGGATGCCATCGCCTCCATCCGCTACTCAAGGGATATCCTGCTAAAAGGAACCGATCCATCCATGCCACCAGCCAAGCGACCTCTGTTGCTCATGTTTCCACAGGGGTCTATCCAGTCGATGCATGCGCGGTATCATCATTTTAAAGGCGGACTGGAGCATATCGTGAATGACCTCGAAGGCCAGATAACTGTGCTGATGACCATCGCACTGACCGATTATTTCTCGAAACCTAAGCCTGAACTGCATTTATACCTGAAGGAGTATCCGTTTAATAAAAAGCTTGATATTAAGGATCTTGAGATTGTCTTTAATCAGTTTCTCGAATACGCCAGGCAGGAGCAAAAACCTGATAACTAACTGTTTATTCTGATGCTTTTTATTCTGATCATTATTTTGTTCTTCGCCCTGATGCGTCTGGCGGTGGTGGCAGCCAACCTGGCTACAAAGCAGTGGCTGGGATTTAACCATATCGCTGGTCAGCACCGGGTATCCGTCCTGATTCCGGCGCGCAACGAAGAGACTAATATCGGGCGATTGTTGCACGAGGTGCAGCAGGCGGAGTTGACTCCAGAGCTTGAGATTGCTGAAGTGCTGGTTTATGATGATCTCTCAACCGATAGCACCGCGGAGGTGGTGCAACGGGAAGCAGAGCAGTGGTCCAGCATTCGCCTGATCCGCGGAGAGAGCCTGCCGGAAGGCTGGCTGGGGAAAAACCATGCTTGCCATCGGTTAGCCGCTGAAGCAACAGGCAATTGGCTCCTCTTCCTGGATGCTGACGTCCAGGTCGCTCCACGTTTTCTGGCCGATGCTATCGGCTTTGCGGAGCAACACGAACTTCACCTGCTCTCCCTATTTCCCGTCCAAATTATGAGAAGCCTGGGCGAATGGATGGTGGTGCCCCTGATGAACTGGATCCTGGTGAGCCTTCTGCCCCTGATCCTGATTCGGCTCAATGGTAGAAGTTCACTGAGCGCTGCTAACGGACAGTTCATGCTCTTTCGGGCCGATTCCTATCGTAAAAACCTATGGCATAGCCAGGTAAAGAGTCATCCCGTGGAGGATATTCTGATCTGCCGGGTGATGAAAAAGCATAACCTGAAGGTTGCAACTCTACTCAGCGGCGGTCAGGTGAGTTGCCGCATGTACAGTTGCTTTGGAGCCGCGATGCGGGGATTCTCAAAAAATGTGGGCCAATTTTTTAGCAATAGCTTGATCTGGATGATTACCTTCCTGCTGCTGACAACTTTGTTACCGTTTGTCATGTTGTTTTTTCTGCCGGCTATGACACCTGTCGCCCTGGCTCTTTTTCTCATCTATTTCTGCTTGGCATTGCTGATCCGGGTGGGAGTATCCCGGCTTAGTCGCCAAAATGTGTTCATAAACCTGATTCTGTGGCCTCTTCAACAAATCGTATTGCTGATCTTATCCGTTCGCTGGCTCCGGTTTCGCTCCGGAGGGAAAATTGAATGGAAGGGAAGGAACGTGTAAGTTTTAATTTAATCAATTCGTTATGAGTGTTTTACAAAATATTATGAAACCCCGGTTATCTACTCCAGTAGGTTTGGGTTTGGCTGCTGCACTGTTTGGAGGATGTTCTCCCCGCCAGCCAGAAAAGCCAAATATCTTGTTCATCATGTCGGATGATCATGCGTACCAGGCAATTTCTGCCTATGGCCATGGACTGAATAGCACCCCAAATATCGATCGCCTGGCAGCCGAAGGAATCCGATTTGACCAGGGATACTGCACGAACTCCATCAGCGCACCAAGCCGGGCAGTCATCCTGACAGGAAAATTCAGTCATATCAACGGTTTACGAGATAATAGCGATGTTTTTGACGGATCGCAGGTAACCCTGCCTAAAATGCTCCGTCCAGCAGGATATCAGTCGGCCGTGATTGGCAAGTGGCACCTGAAAACCGATCCTGAGGGTTTTGATTTCTGGCGAATTCTGATCGACCAGGGACCCTATTATAATCCTGATCTTAAGGACTCTACAGGGGTAACCCGATATGAAGGTTATACTACAACCATCATTGGGGACCAGGCGATTGAGTGGCTCGATCGGCGGGATCCGGATAAGCCTTTCTTTCTGATGGTGCATCATAAAGCACCCCACCGGCGCTGGTGTCCAGAGCCGAAATATTTCGGATTGTTTGAGAAGCAACGCTTCCCTGTTCCTGAAACCTATTTTGATGATTACTCCAACCGGGGCAGAGCGGCAGCGGAGCAGGAGATGTCGGTCATCCAGGATATGACCCTTCATTATGATCTGAAAATATTTCCGCGGGAGGGCGACAGCCTCCAGGGTCCCGATCGCTCCTGGGATTCAGAACTGAAGAGAATGACCCCAGAGCAGCGTGCGGCATGGGAAAGCTATTACCAACCTTTGAGCGACCGTTTCTATGCAGCGGCTCTCACTGGGTCGGAATTGGCCCTATGGAAACTGCAGCG